>NZ_JBIWDH010000051.1:0-27431 GCF_044761885.1 Lysinibacillus sp. NPDC097231
CCCAACCATTATAAAGGCTTTTTTTGTGCTTAAATAATATTGCAGAAAATTCAGTTTTATATAAGGTGTTGAATTATTTTAATGCGACGCTAGTGATAAATTATATTTAATTTAATCGTAACCAGCCTCCCCTTTTAACAAAATTTTACCATATATGAAGATTGATATAGAAGTTAGCGTTGCATTCCCACATCCTTTAGTTTTTTCTACATTTTTGAAAAAGAAGTTAGCTAGCAGGATAAATATGTTATATTAAAGTTAGAAAATTTAGAATTCTATATTTTCAAAAGCAAAGGGGATTGATGATTGTGTATGAAAACATTTTAAGACATCCAGGGCCTACGCCTATTCCAAAAAAGGTTCAGCTAGCTATGAATCGTGATATCTTTAGCCACCGAAGTACTGAATTTGTGGAGCTGTACCGTGAGACAGTTGAATTAGTGAAACCTATTTTCGGTACAAAACAGGATATTTTATTACTTCCATCGGGTGGTACTGCTGCTTTAGAGGCTGCTGCGGTGAATACCGTATCAGCAGGTGAAAATGTTGTTGTTGTCACTGTCGGGGCTTTTGGTGACTATTTTGTGTCAATCTGTGAAAAATATGGCTTTAACGTACATAAGCTTGAAAAAGAATGGGGTCAAGCTTGCACGGCTGAGGAGCTACGAGAATTTTTACAGCCATTAAAAGATATTAAAGCTGTTTTTGTGACGTACAATGAAACTTCGACAGGTATTTTAAACCCAATCGCTGAATTGGCACAAGTTGTTCGTGTGGAAACGGATGCTTTATGTATTGTCGATGGTGTAAGTTGTATAGGTGGTTCACCTGCTGAAATGGATGCTTGGGGAATCGATATTCTTGTTACAGGCTCTCAAAAAGCCATGATGCTACCGCCTGGGCTTTCTCTTGTTAGCGTAAGTGATAGAGCTTGGAAAGTCATTGAAGAAAATAAAGCACCTTCCTATTACTTAAATCTATTAAGCTATCGTAGCTGGGCAGAAAAAGGGATGACGCCAAACACGCCTGCTATCACTCTTATCTATGGTCTGAATGAGGTATGCAAGCTAATCGAGCAAGAAGGTGGCTTTGAAAACACAGTCGCACGTCATGAATTAATGAAAGACATGGTGCGTAATGCGATGAAGGCACTAAATATTGAACTTTTAACTGAAGATGACCATGCATCGCCAACTATTACAGCGATTTTGGCACCAAAAGGAATTGAACTAGGTGATTTCTTAACGCATTTAAAGCAGCATTATCATTTAGATTTCGCTGGAGGACTCGGTCATTTGCAGGGTAAAATTTTCAGATTTGGCCATATGGGCTATTGTTTCCCAAGCGATGTGTTACAGGCCGTTTCGTTAATGGAAGCAGCACTTCAAGACTTCTCTTATGATTTTGAACCAGGTGCAGGTGTACGCGCAGCACATGAAGTATTTTTAGCAGCTCAGAGAAAACAGCTTCAACGATAACTTTTCAACAGATATGCAAAACCTCCGACTAGGCTTTATGTTACTGAAATAAAACATTTTTCCTCATTTTATTAGTTACTGACGGTACTTAGGATGATTCGGAGCAAACGTTAAAAATAATATGTATAAAAAATAACAATTAATCTATACTATTAAAGATTTCACTTCAAATCCAATGACTAGGAGGGTTAACCCGATGAGTGGGATGGATTGAAAACTCAGAAGGACCATCAAAACTGAATGAAGCTAAAGCACAGTTGTCTTATTTTAAGATCGAATGCGGAAGCGAGGCAGTGTGTCATGGAGCATTTAAAGTAAGTGAGAATCAAGCCTGGAATACTATTTCCAGGTTTTTTATTGTATCATTTGAACCCCTTATGCGAAAGGGTTTCAGATGATACAAAAAGAGGGATACTAAATTTAGTATCCCTAAAAACCTCATTTACTTATGATATAGTTCTCCGAGGCTATATCCATCTATCTCTACTGTTAAATGATTCAGTTGACCGGCTCACACTCATACATTCTTACTATTACGCAGCGCCTTTGCAATATACTCCATACGCATCTCTTGTGGCACCATACTCCCGCCTGTCGCCCACACAATATGCGTAGCGTGCTCCATTTTGTCTGTTAAATGATGCTTTTCCAAATAACTTTGCCCGTTTTTCATTAACTGTATCGGTCCAAACATCCCTGCATGTGCAGATGGCTCTAAAAATGCCCCTTCACTGTCCATAGCCAAACCTAATGATGTAAACAACTGTTCATCTGTCACTGTATAGCAACCACTGATATACATTTCCATCACTTTGCCAACAAACTTTGATGCACGACCAACAGCAAGGCCATCCGCTTCCGTTTTATTGTCAAGACCAATATCTTCTACACTGATGGCGTCATGTAATCCTGTCATCAATCCAATTGTCATGCAGGGGGAGGCTACTGGTTCTGCAAAGAAAATATGTGCATGCTCTCCAAAAATTTCGCGTATCCCGTATGCAACTCCACCTGGTCCACCGCCTACACCACACGGTAAATAAACGAACAATGGATGGGTTTCATCCACGGTAATGTTCGTCTTTTCAAATTGTATTTGTAAACGCTTTGCTGCCACTGCATAGCCAGCAAATAAATCTTTTGAATTCTCATCATCGATAAAATGGCACATAGGATCTTGTTCAGCCTCTCGGCGACCTTGTTCCACAGCAACACTATAATCAGCTTCATATTCAATCACTGTCGCGCCTTTGTCTCGTAGTAAGGCTTTTTTCCACTCTTTTGCATCACTCGACATATGTACAACGACATTAAAGCCGAGTTTTTTGCCCATAATGCCGATACTTAACCCTAAATTACCTGTTGAACCTACTGCAATTGTATACTGCTGGAAGAACGCTTGAAAATCTTCTGTTGCCAACACAGCATAATTATCCTCTTTTTTAAGTCGGCCACTAGCAATTGCAAGTCGCTCTGCATGCCTTAATACTTCAAAAATACCACCACGTGCCTTAATAGAGCCTGAGATTGGCAAGGCATGATCGCATTTTAAGATCAATCGACCAGGTATCGAAACATCAAATTCCTCTTCAAGGGCTCTCTTTATCAATGGTATATCCTGAATAGAGGACTCAATGAGCCCTTCGCTTTCTAAAAGCTCCGGGAAGGCTACCTTTAAATAGGAAGAAAAGCGTTTAAGCGTTTCTTCCGCTTCCTTGACTTCCTGCATTGAAAAAAGGTCGGTCGTCGCTTCTTTTTGCCAATTTGTATTTTCCCAAAGTACAGTATTCTTATTTGCTATCTCTTTTAGTTTAGGAAATTGATTAAATAGTTCGTGTTTAAGTTCATTTTTCACCCTTCGATTCCTCCATTTTTTGTGCCAAAATCGCTCGTTCACAAATTTGTCGAAATTTCAATTCGAACAAAATATTGTTTTCTTGAGTTCGTTTTTTCGGTCCCTTCGTACGACCACCTGCACGTCTAATTTTTTGTCCGACATGGCGCATATCGAGCAAACGTTCGATATTTTCATTGGACATTTCTCGCCCATTTTGATCGATTGGGTACCCCCCTCTTGCCAAAACCATCGCTGCTAAACCGTAATCCTGTGTAATGACAATATCATGCTTTGAAAGCGCATTCACTAGCGTAAAATCAACCGAATCTGGACCTTTGGGCACCATAATTGTTATTACATTATCACGTTCAATACGGTGGGATGTATCGCAAAACAAGATTGTTTCAATCTCAAACTCAGATGATATAGTTAGCGCTAAATCCACTACTGGACAGGCATCAGCGTCAATTAAAACCTTCACGATAAGGCATCATTCCTTTCTCATAATTAGATGAATCATTCAGTACATAATTATTTTAATATAGTGTTTTCTCGGCTCCCCTTGCTCAATTTTTCACAAACTTTAGACTACTGGAAAAAGTATTTTATTGAATAGTGTGAAAAATAGATATACGATACACCTATCAAATAATTGGAGGTTTTCATTTATGACAACTACAACTGTTAGCAACGAACAATTAGCAAAAGAATACGTAGATGGCGTATTCGAGCAACTGAAAAAACAAAACAGTCATCAAGCGGAGTTCTTACAAGCAGCTGAAGAGATTTTCATCTCATTAGTGCCTGTATTTGTGCAACACCCTGAATATATTAAAGCAAATATCTTATCACGTATCGTTGAGCCAGACCGCATCATTTCCTTCCGTGTCGCTTGGCAAGATGATAACAACCAAGTCCAAGTAAATCGCGGTTATCGTGTTCAATACAGCAACGTGATGGGACCTTACAAAGGCGGTCTTCGCTTCCACCCTTCTGTTAACGAATCAATTATCAAATTCCTAGGCTTTGAACAAATCTTTAAAAATGCTTTAACAGGCCAACCAATTGGTGGAGGTAAAGGTGGCTCAAACTTCGATCCAAAAGGTAAATCAGATTCAGAAATCATGCGCTTCTGTCAAGCATTCATGACTGAATTATACCGCCATATCGGTCCAGATGTCGATGTTCCAGCAGGTGATATTGGTGTCGGAGCTCGTGAAGTAGGCTATTTATGGGGTCAATACAAGCGTTTAACAAAAGCAAACGAATCAGGTGTATTAACTGGTAAAACTCCTGGATATGGCGGTTCTTTAGCTCGTAAAGAAGCTACTGGTTATGGCACTGTGTACTTTGTAAACGAAATGCTACAAGATGCAAATGACTCATTCGAAGGCAAAACAGTTGTAGTCTCTGGCTCTGGTAACGTTTCAACGTATGCAATTGAAAAGGCGCAAGCTTATGGTGCAAAAGTTATTGCTTGCTCTGACTCTTCAGGCTATGTTTACGATCCAGATGGTTTAGATCTTGATGCTATTAAAGAAATTAAAGAAGTAAAAGGCGATCGTATCTCAACTTACGTTAACTATCGTCCAAATGCTACATTTACAGAAGGCTGCACAGGAATCTGGTCAATTCCATGTGACATCGCGCTTCCATGTGCAACTCAAAATGAAATTAACGGCGAGTCAGCTCGTACACTTATTTCAAATGGTGTAAAAGCGATTGGTGAAGGTGCAAACATGCCATCTGATCTTGAAGCTATTAACGAATTCTTAAATGCTGGCGTATTATTCGGTCCTGCTAAAGCAGCTAATGCTGGCGGTGTTGCTGTATCTGCTCTTGAAATGGCACAAGATTCAAGCCGTGTATTCTGGTCATTTGAAAAAGTAGATGCTAAATTACATCAAATTATGAAAGATATTTACGCAGATAGTAAAGCTGCTGCTGAAAAATACGGATACCCTGGAAACCTTGTAGTTGGCGCGAATATTGCTGGCTTCGTAAAAGTTGCAGATGGTATGCTATCTGAAGGCGTTTATTAATAACTCTTTAATCGGAGTTCCCAATGAATGAAGAGTCGTCCATTCAATAATTACGGAATTTTCTTGATTTCACCTAAGATGATAACGAACATTCGTTATCATCTTATTTTTTAGTATAAAACACGTCTAAAAACATAAAAATCAACGTTCAAAACGAACATTTTAGTATTAAATATTTAAAACATTCGTGTTATAATCATAGAGTACTATGAAATATTGGAGGGTTTTTTGTGGAATTATTGTATACAGGTAAAACGAAAAATGTGTTCAAATTAGAAGATGGTCATTACTTATTAAAATTCAAAGATGATGTAACTGGTGAAAACGGCGTATTCGACCCAGGTGCTAATACTGTTGGCTTAACAATCGATGGCGCTGGTCTAGCTGGATTAAAATTAACTTCTTATTTCTACTCAAAACTAAACGAACAAGGTGTTCCTACACACTATGTTGATGCAAACTTCAACGATGCAACAATGACGGTAAAGCCTGCAACTGTTTTCGGTAAAGGTTTAGAGGTCATTTGCCGCTTCAAGGCAGTAGGCTCTTTCCTACGTCGCTATGGTGCTTACGTAAAAGAAGGACAAGACTTAGATTCTTTTGTAGAAGTTACCATCAAAGATGACGATCGACTAGATCCTCCTATTTCTGAAGATGCTTTAGCCATGTTAAACCTGTTAACACATGATGAATATGCAATTTTAAAGCAACGTACAATTGAAATTGCTAAGTTTGTTGCTGCAGAGCTTGCCAAAAAAGGATTAACACTGTACGACATCAAATTAGAATTTGGTCGCGATGCGAAAACAAATGAAATTTTATTAATAGATGAAATTTCTGGCGGAAATATGCGTGCTTACAAAGGCGAACAATATATTGAGCCATTAGATCTTGAAAAAATTATGCTTGCTGAATAATAGAATAATTATTAACAGAGCCGCTACCGGAGCGGCTCTTTTTTATAAGAGTAGATTATTTTAACGTTCGACGAAACTTTTCTTTGTGTCACTCGTATACTATCTATACGCAAGATGCAATAATTCTATTATTTTGGAGGTAGTTTGATGGAAAACTATAATGACATACAACAGGAAAGGCCGAAACTTAATCCATTTTTATCAGTTTGGCTGCATCCAAAGCAAACCGCCCGTTATATGATTAACGATAAATCAATTGGTTTTGTGATTTTGATTCTGTCTCTAGGTTATATCGGTTCTATAATATCTGGGCTGAGAAATTCGGAGTTCTTAGCTGATTTTTCTCCTTGGATTTTGCTGTTGTTATGTGTGATAATCGCCCCAGTAGCAGGGATTATAGGAACAGCCTTTTCCGCCCTTATATCATGGCTATTCGGTAAACTTTTTAAAGGTACAGGTACTTTCTCCGACTTATTTAAAGGATTAAGCTTAGCGGCTATACCAAATATCGTTCTTATTCCATTTTATGTTATTTGGTTATTAACATCACCTGAAACACTAATAGACCAAAACTATATGATTGGGACACATTGGGTTTTTTGGATCATTTTGATGTTAATAACAGTGGTTGTTAGTATCTGGTCTTTTGTAATCACGGTAGGTGTTATTGCAGAAGCACACCAAATTTCAAATTGGATGGCCTTCTTTACAATCTTTATTCCTTCAGTTGTTTTATTTATCTTATTATTCGTTCTATTTTTTGTCATCATAATCGGTCTCCTTGGGGCTGGCATCATGTAAAAAAATCTCCCACTCTCGCGTATGAGAGTGGGAGATTTTTCGTTTAAATGGATCAAGACTGTTGTTAAACAGATAGCGCTGTATTTTGTTGGAATAGCTCCGACACACCTGACTCAACAGCTGCACCACTTACAGCTTGCGAAACAATTTCAACAACCCTCTCATCTAATGATTTAGGTACAATGTATTCCTCCGTTAATTCTTCGTCACTTACTAGAGATGCAATCGCCTCTACTGCGGCTAACTTCATCGATTCATTAATATCTGTCGCACGCACATCCAATGCCCCACGGAAAATACCAGGGAAAGCCAGAACATTATTAATTTGATTTGGATAATCTGAACGTCCTGTTCCCATCACACGCACACCCCATGCCTTGGCATTTTCATAGGTGATTTCAGGATTTGGATTCGCCAGTGCAAAGACAACTGGATCATCATTCATGGAGGCAATATGAGCTTCTGTTAATAAATTGGCAACGGATACACCGATAAAAACATCTGCATCTTCGAGGGCATCCTCTAAAGTTCCATGTAATTTCCCTGGATTTGTTAGATGAGCAACCGCTTCTTTAATTGGATTCATACCTTCAGCGCGCCCTTCATAAATAATTCCTTTTGTATCACACATATAAATATTTTTATAACCCATCTGCACAAGTATACGCAAAATGGCAATCCCCGCTGCACCGGCACCGTTAATAACGACCTTCATTGTTGCCACATCTTTCTTTACAATACGATTGGCATTAATCATACCCGCACCCACAACAATTGCCGTCCCATGCTGATCATCATGGAACACAGGAATATCACATTCTTGACGCAGACGATCTTCTATTTCAAAGCATCTTGGCGCCGAAATATCTTCTAAATTGACAGCGCCAAACGTCGGAGCAAGCGCCTTCACAATGCTGACGATTTCATCCGTATTCTTCGTATCTAAACATATTGGAAAAGCATCAACATTGGCAAAACGCTTTAATAAAATCGCCTTCCCCTCCATAACAGGTAATGCCGCCTTCGGACCAATATCCCCTAACCCTAAAACCGCAGTGCCATCTGACACAATCGCAACCATATTCCCTTTCATAGTAAAATCGTAAACTAGCGATGGATTTCTTTCAATTTCTATACATGGTGCAGCTACTCCTGGAGAATACGCAAGACTCAGATCATAAGAATCCTGCACAGGTACCTTTGAAATCACCTCTAATTTACCACTATAATACTCATGCATTTCTAAAGCCTTTTTCATAATATCCATTCAATCCCATCCTTTTCCCTGTGTTTTTTATTGTATTTCAGAATCATAATACTTTGTGAAAACATAGTCAACAAATTTTCTGTAAATTCAATCAATTCATCTATGAACACAATATTTTTCTTCGTTAATTACATTTTTGTATCATGTTATAGCTTTCACAATCAATTATTTTTATATAATAAATATCTTTTATTACTTGGTGAAAAATGTACAAATACAGCCTTTAAGCCTGTTCAACTTTTCACATAGTATTTTTCTTATGTAAATGAGATATTTTTCACAAACTTATGTAAGCGCATCCATTGTGACATCACGCTTTGTCACAATTTCTTCACATTTTTTCACAAAGTTTTTTATTATCCTTCCTAAAGTATTCTTATGAAAGTAAGAGTCTAAAAGCTACAGGAGAGCACCTGAGAGCTTCTTTTCTTTTCTGGACCCGAGCGTTTTTGATGGGGACACGAGCGTTTTGGCAGCCTCATGGGCATATTATTTTCTCTATAGCCAAGTAAACAAAAAAAGAGCCCTTATGTTAAGGACTCTTGCTTAAATTGATTTATAAAAGCAGTGATAATATGCTTGGAGGACCATTGTTCCCCGGATGCTTTTGTAATCGGATAATCACGAGGAAAGATTGCTTTTGTGATTTCTTCTACTGAATAACCTTTATTAAACAATTGCTTTACAGCACCCTCCATTTCTTCTAAATAAGTAATTTTTTCTTTTATTTTCGTTCGACCATCCTCTATAAAACCTGCGTGACAGCAATATATTACCTCAAAATCATAGTTTAATAGTTTCTTCAAAGACGCCAAGGTATGTACGATATTTTCTTCATCAAGCACAACCTTAGTCTTTGTCTGTATAAACAAATCTCCTGTAAACATAGCGCCTGTTTCTCGATTGTAAAAAGATAAATGATCTGTTGTATGTCCTGGTGTTTCAATAACATCCCATATAGCTGAATTTGTTTGCAATGTATCGCCAAACGATTGAGCAACAAACGCTGGTCGCTCTCCCCATAATGCCTGTCGATAAAGTGGATACTCGCCATCCTCTGCACAAAGACTTACTGAATCACGGTGAATATAGATAGGTACATTCTTATGCTGCTGAATCCATGCAGCATTTCCTGCATGATCCTCATGGGAATGTGTTAATGCCAATTGCTCAATCGATAACTCTTTAAAAAAGGATTGGAACTCCTGTGAAAGTGAGTATGAGCCTGTATCAATTAGTAACCCATCCACAAAAAAGCTATACACACTCATGCCAATGCCCTGAATTGCTACTTTGCCGTGAGCACATCGTACATCACGATTCTGTTGAATCTCTATACTTTTCTCTCGCTTAAACATCCTTTCTCCCCCTTTGCCCCTTGTACAAAGAGTTTAGCATAAAATGAATTGCGAGTCATTTTTAGGAATAGGTAACAACAAAGGAATTTTTCTTTACATGTTTTCGGAACGTTATTACATGAAGGAATAAGCGTATATTCACAGCAAATAAAAGTAGACGTCGAGGAAAATAATTCCATACACTTTATTAACATAGTCCAACTAATAATAATCGAAAACACAATCACTATATATTTTTTTGTAGTTAGACTGTTCAATCAAAAGAGTAATTGCTGCGAAAAAATGTTACTCATAAATGTTAGGATTATAGCGAAAGCCATGTATTTTTTTTAGGTGTCTATTCTTTATAAAAGGAAAGACTTTTTTAATAGGCTCCATAAACAAGGATATCTTGCAGAAGATTAGCTATCAAAATATTTATTGTCATTTTCCGACGTTTTTTATAGAATTTTATTAATATAAATTGCGAAGGAGCTATGAAATGGAGGAAAAAGAAGTTCAGCCATTATCCAAACGTGAACAGAAAAAAAATATTAATAGAGAAAATATTATCAATGCAGCTATCGAATTATTTAGTTCAAAGCCATTTGCTGAGGTAAGTATGCGAGCTATTGCTAAGCATGCAAACGTTTCTCCGGGTCTTATCTATCAGTATTTTGATGATCAACAGCATCTTTTTATGACTGCATTTAAAATTGAAAGCTCAAGCCTATTAAACGTATTACAACAAACCATCGAGGTACAAGATCATCAATTAGAATTACTAGCAACAAAATATATAGAATATATGTACACGCATGATAATTTATTTCAAATGATGACCTATTTCATGCTAGAAAACGAACAACATGGAAATGTCTCACATGAGCTTCGTGACATTACCGATAGGTTATTTTCACTTTTCAGAGAAGCTTTAAGTAAACATCTCCCTGAGGATCATTTAAAAAATGCTGTACAGCTTTTTTTCGCATCGTTAAACGGCATATTAATTACCTATAAAAATTTACCTGGTCGCTCCTCATACTCTACTTGGCAACACATCGAACAATTAACCAATCTTCTGATAGCCACAATAAAAAGGCAGGAAAACTAATACCTGCCTTTTTTGTCTCATATTTTATTGTTGTTTGACTCCCTGCTTTAGCTTATGCTTTTGTAACTTTCCAACAGCATTTCGAGGAAGCTGTTCAACAAACTCTACTTCCTTTACCGCTTTATAAGAAGCTATATTCCCTTTACAAAACTCGATTATTTCCGCTTCTGTAATAGATGCTCCTGGTTTGGCAACTATATAAGCCTTTGGAATCTCGCCCCACTTTTCATCTGGAATGCCAATAACTGCTACATCTGCAACACTTGGATGTGTGGAGAGAGCTAATTCTAATTCTGCTGAATAAATATTTTCTCCACCACTAATAATCATATCTTTTATGCGGTCAACAACATATAAATAGCCATCACTATCGATATAGCCGACATCTCCTGTATGATACCAACCGTTCCTTAATACTTGCTGTGTAGCTTCCATATTTTCGAAATAACCAACGAACACTTGCGGGCCGCGTAAACTAATTTCCCCTACCTCACCTGCTGGTAGCATTTCACCTGACTTTACATCAACAATTGCTATTTCACCATGCATAATCGATTTTCCCATGGAATCATACTTATCTCTATTCATCTGTTCCTTCCACATCGTAACTGCACCTGTGTATTCCGTAATACCATACACCTGTTGAACTGGAATACCTAACTGGCGAAAACCTAAAATTAGTGGGGCAGGTACAGATGAAGCACCACATGTAATGTTTCGAATAGAAGATGAGTCAACATTAGCTACCTCATATGTTTTTAATAAATACGCTAGCATCGTTGGTACTGTCATCATCGTTGTAACTTTTGCATTCTCTACGATTTTCCAAGCAGCAATCGGTTCAAACGCTTCCATTAGTACCATTGTGCAGCCACACATAATATTCGTAATGAGCGGGGCTATACCACCAATATGGAAAAATGGTGCCACCATTAAGAAACGGTCATCCTCCCACCAGTCTATTGTTTGTGATAAACCCATTCCAGCAGCCAATAAATTATTGTGGGAAATCATCACTCCCTTTGGCTTACCTGTAGTGCCCGATGTATACATGATAAGCGCTACGTCATCATTACTTGCGTCGTAAACAGGTTCATGGACGTTCTCATCAAAAATAGATTGCAAAGAAGGCACGGTTTCATGAGATAAAACATCTGTAATCGCTACTTGCTCTTGTAATGCACGAATAGTTGACTCAAAGTCTACATCATAAATAACCAGCGTTACTTTACTGTGCTCCACAATATATCGGAGCTCTGGTACTTGGAGGCGCCAATTTAAGACAACGGTGATGACACCAATTTTAGCTGCACCCATTAACACAGCAATAAAATCCTCATTATTCTTGCATAATACAGCGATACGATCCCCTTTAGAAAAACCTTGTTTCTTTAAAAAATGAGCAAAGCCATTTGCTCTTGCATTCATTTGTTGAAATGTCCAACGCTTGTCTTTGTGAATAAAAGCCTCTTTCTCCCCCATTAAAGCCGCACGATTTTGTAACAACTTACCAATATTGATGTTCATAATTGCCACCCCTAAACAATTTTTTGTTAACATACTAGTGAAACTGCAATCAATGAGGGTTTACCTCATCCCCACTGATTGCCAGCCGAACCAATCGGGCTTTTACAGGTAGTCGATCTCCCAATATATGTTTTTTGCTTCACTTAAAGTGGGAGTCTTGTACCTGTCGCTTCGCTTTAAGTACAGATAAATTACTGCCCGTTTATTCAAGATAAAATTGGTAATTCCTTTATATCCTTTATGGTTTGCTCCTGAAATAAAGTAAAGATTTCTTCCCAAATTTGTTCCCATTTTCTTGCAGCTTGCCGATTCTCATGGTTTGGTAAAGCGATTAAATTCACTTGCATTAATTGCTCTATTTGCTCAGCAAAAAGCTTTACTTCTTTCTCTGAACTATCTACGAGTATGCTTGCAATTAAATCATACACAGACATTTGTTGTCTCATTTTCATAATATCTCTGTAAATTTGAGATAATAAAACGTTTCTTGGCCCTTCCCACAATTCATTCACTAAGCTATCTCTAAATAATCTTGGAATTGAGGAAAAATCTTCAATGGCCCCATGCCCACCAAAAATGGAAATAGCCAAACGCAGCTTATCTACAGCTTCTTTAGAGGCATAAATTTTTTGTAATAAAATTAATTCACGAACAACGAATGCCTCTAGTGTATTAGGCTTTTCTTGTATTTGATTAAATGCTTCATAAATATAAAAGGCTGTTCCTACAATGCGTTTTGCGGCATATTCTAAATCCTCAAGTTGTGCTGAAGCCATCGGGAATTCATCAATTTGCCGATCAAATACCGATCTAAAACGTGCATATAGCTTAGCTTCCCTTGCCGCTCTCATTAAAAAAGCTCCACTAGCAAATCCAATATCCAATCGAGAACGGGTTAAAACGATACTGACTGCAAGGGCAACTCCTCGATTTTGTGGGCCTATGCGATATGCGATAGCTCCTTGATAATCGATTTCTGCGGATGGTAATTCTGCAGTACCGATTTTCCATTTCAAACGATTTATAAAATGGTGATTTCTTTTCTCTTTTTCCTTATCCCCATGAAGCCATGTAGGTACAATAAACACTGCAATATCACTAGTATTCTCAATGCGTGCAGTTACTACAGAATAATCAGCATGCACAGCAGAGCAGAAAAATTTATTACCAAATAACCGATAATGATCGCCTTCAAGCTTAGCCGTTAATACATTCGCTGGAATGTTTGATCCCCCTTGAATCTCAGACATATACTGTGCACCTATACCAAAGTGTCCATCATAACCTTCTGTCACATGTTCATAAATGTTTTTTACTTCATCAGGAATTTCATCCTTGAAATGTTCTATTAAGGCAACAAGTCCATCTGTACATGCTAACGGACAAGTAATACCCGCTTCTCCGTTACCATGTAAAAAGAAGCGTTTTAATATCCCCTCATTTTTTAGTTGTTGCTTGGAAAATAAACCATGACCAAATATGTCTTTCTCCATTTGTTGCATCTCATGCGAACGAATAATACGATCAATGCGCTCATTATATGCATTGTAATGTCTTATTTTGGGCTGATTTTCCGGCCTCGCACTTTCAGCAGCCACTGCACGCCAGTCTGTTGATAATTTTTCTACAAAAGGCTTTATTTTCGGCAACATACCATCCCATGTTTCACTACAAAACTGTTGTAATACATGTAATAAAAAAGGATTTTCCAAATCATTCATAGTATCTCTTTTATCAATAAATTCTCGAAAACTATATGTTTTTTCTGCAACACACATGAAAACATACCCCTTTTACTAAATTTTAAGAATATTTTAGCATCACAAAACCACAAAGTAAACACCGTTTATTTTTATTGAAAAATAAATTGCATAATGCACATTTTTACGGTCTATGCACCACTCTAGCTGCGACATCTTCGCTTTGACGATTCTACCTCACACTTCGCACTTTCTATCCGTCAAATTGCCTTAATCCCCCTAACAATCTGCATAAAAAAACGCTCACCGAAGTGAGCGTTTCCTTTTATTCGTTTGTACCTTTTTCTACATCGTATTGGGTAATCCAGTCGCTAAAGCTTCCAACATATAGTTGAATGTTTTCGTAACCTTCATCTGCTAGTACTGCATACAATGGTGATGCTGTAACACCGCTACCACAGTAGACAACAACATGTTCGTCGTGTGTAACCTTGCTGCGTAGCGCATCATTGGCCTGTAATTGGCCATTTGCCTTTAATTGCTCCCAGTCAAAGTTTTTCGCTGTAGGAATATGCCCAGCTACTTTATCCAATGGCTCTATTTCTCCACGATAACGAACTGCTGCACGAGCATCAAGTAACGTCGCTTTTACTTCCCCATCTACAATCGCTTTTACCGCTTCGCGTGGTGCATATAGTTCGTCTCGCCATTCAAATTCAATCGTAGTCGGTGGGTATTTAATAATGTCTTTTGTAAATGGTAACTTTTCTTCAAGTGCTGGTGCACCACCATTTGCAATTACTACATTCTTAAAGCCAGCATATGACAACATCCACCAAGCTCTCGGTGCAAATGGTGCAGCTCCTTGATCATAAACAATGATGTGGTCCTCATAGTGTAATCCTAGTTCTTGAAATACTGCCGATAGCTTTTCCTTATTCGGCATTGGATGACGCCCATTACTAGACTCCATATCTGATAGCTGCTGCTCTAAATCTATATAGACAGCACCTGGTGCGTGCCCTTCTTCAAATGCTTTTTTACCTGCTTCTTTGTCCTGTAAATCGAAACGAGCATCTATGAAACGGGCTCCGTCAAGCTGAATTTCCCCTACTGATTTGAATACTTTTCCCATACGAATCACCTCATGCGTATTGTAATTGCGCGTAAATAGCTTTCCAAGAAGCTAAACGACTTTCCTCTTGAAGTGCAAGTCTTTCTGTAGCAATTTGCTCAAGTGCCTGATGATAAATATACTGACGTAAATTCTCCGCTTCCTCAGCAATAAAGGTAATGGCCCATGTCATAAGAGATACTTTCTGTACATCTAAATAATTTTGAGCATCTGGTTTTGTTAATGCCTCTAGCGCTTCACTTAGCTTCACCTTTTCGTTTTTCTCAAAGAATGCTTTTTGGTTGCGGTAGTGAGATTTTACGCCTGCATATTTCGCGATATCAGAAAATGGTCCTTCAAAATTAAGTAAATCTGGCTCAGAAGATTCAAACGCTAGGAATGAGAAGCTACGGTTTAATTCTTTTAGCTCACGTACTTCATCCTTAAAGCGCTGTTGCATCTTTTTACTGATAAATTGAGATAAACGGAAGTTTGTTACACGCATTTCTTGCGTAAAATCAAATCGTAAACTTTGTATTACTTCCTTCAAAGCATGCTCTAATGCTTGCTGAGCTGGCATTGCTGCAAATGTTGATGGATTGTAACCTTCCTTAAAGAACTCTGGGTAACGATAAAATACACGCTGAAGAACATAATACAATAATTCATCAAGCTCTTGCTTCGTTTCACTTTCTATCATACTTGTATTAAGCGAATTGAATTTCGTTTTTATATGCTGTTCAAGCGTTGTTAATTCCTCTAAACGCTCATCTTTACGTTTTAAGTTGTCTTCGGTTTGCGCAATTAAATCACCTAAACGTTCCTCCGTTTTATCGACTTCTTCCGCCAAAGCTTGAACTGCTAATGCACTTAATTCATCATTTAAGAATGTATGGAAGGCATCCTCAAATGGTGGCATACCAGATGTTAAATCAGCACCTTCAACTTTTTCCTTTAACGCCATTAAACTTGATACACCATAAAGTCGAGGGAAGCGAATACCAAAGCGTTGTAATTCTGAACGAACATAACCTTTTACATCTTCTTGCTCTTCTTCTGTTGTCGCCAAATCGATAGCATTAACAATAAAGAACATCTTATCTAATTCGAAGGCATCCTTCACACGTCCTAGCTGAATTAAAAACTCACGGTCAGCTTTGGCAAATGCATGATTGTAATAAGTAATGAACAAGATTGCATCCGCATTACGAATATATTCGAACGCAACACCTGTATGACGAGCATTAATAGAATCAGCCCCTGGTGTGTCGACAAGTGTCACACCCATACGTGTTAACGGACTATCATAATAGAAATCAATATTATCTACGAAGCATGATTTGTTTTCCTGTGCTACAAATTTCTCGAACTCTTCACGATCAACGCGTATTACTGTCCCAAGCTCGGATTTGAATGTTGGATAACCTTCCTTGTATGCACGAATAAATGATTTGTGGACGTTTAAACGTTCATCCGAAAGCTGAACTGCAAGCCCCTCATCCGCACGGTTAAAGGCTTCTTCCAATGAAGAAACAGACAAACCAATCGCTGCATAGGAGCCCTGAATATCCTCTAGCATTTGGTCAGCTGTTTTTAACAGTACATCTGCCGTTTCATGTGGATGTTCTGGCGTCACAGGACGAATTTTATTGATGGCTGCAGTCGTTGGGTTCGGCGATACAGGTAAAACCTTGGCACCCATTAGCGCATTTGAGAACGATGATTTTCCTGCACTAAATGCCCCAAACAGTGCGATGGTGAAATCTTTTTTCTGTAATCGTTCTACCTTATTCTCTAAGTAACTTGCTACTTCTGCAAAGCCTTGTACCTCTTTAACCGCATTTGCTGTATGAAGGGCACGTTTGATCACACCTTCAATCGGAAGACTTGTTGCACTCACAGCTTGCTGCGCCTCTTCTTGTTGTACTGCTTGCTCTTTTGGTTTTAACATTGATTCATCAAATAATCGAATATCTGCTAGATCTTGCTTAAAGGCATTGTCCCAGTTTGTCAGCTGTTGGTTAGCTAGCTGACGAATTTCGTTGCTCGCCTGGTGCATAATACTTGCACTATATTGCTGGTAGCCCTCGATTTCAAGCACTGCTTGAATGGCATCTACTTTTGCTTGCATACCTGCCATTTTTAGTTTAGATGGAGCAGATGTTTCAGTTGCTACAGCTTCTAATGTTGTAGATTGTGCATCCTTCCAATTATCTGTTTCTTGGATGAAGTAGCGTTTTGTCGCCTCTGCCACACGGTTAGCAAAGTTTAAGACAGCATCTCCTGTCAGAATAGCCCCAACTTGCACCTGCTGTTCAATTACTGAAAATGGCAACTCAAATACATGGGCATCAATTGCTGTAGCACGCTCTTCATTTAACGCACCAACATCCTTTAAGGCCTTTTTCATTAGCCCTTTTAAATGGCCTGTTATCTGAGCATGTACGACATTTTGATAAGCGCCATAAGCGTCCTCTTTGCGACGTTTTCGCTCTTCCTCTGTTTTTTTCTTGGCAGTAAATAAGCCCCCAACCTTGAAGCCTTCCTGCATACTTTCTAAATATAAACGTAATTTATCGCGTAAATCTGCAGGCATAATCGCTGCATTCGCAAGTAGTTCTTTACGTTGTTCTTCAAACGTCTCATTCCATGCCTCAATTGAAAACAATTCAACCTGACGATTTAATTTATTATATTGTTCTAAAATATCCTTATGGTGAGCCCATTCATCAGCGCTTAATAGTTCTTCATCGATATCTAAACGATCCTGTCTTTCTTCCATTAAATAATTATCATGCTCACTTTGCAATAAACGCAGTGTATTTGATGCAGTCAGTACAAGCTGATCCTGCCAATCATTCATACTATCCATAACGATTTTCTTAACTGCCTTAAAATCATTATGAGGATGCTCAGGCTCTCTTAAAGAAGTGAAAAACACACCTTTTGGAACAACACCCCAAGCCGCAAAGGAATTGTGAACCGTTGCCTTAAATTCCTCAAAGCTTAGTTCATTTTCCTTATGCTTATCAATCATGTTAACGATTAAATAAACATTTGGATTGTACTTCATCAATTGCTTTGTAAATTGAAAATTCAACTCCGATTGCACGTGATTGTAATCCATTGTATAAAATACGATATCTGCAATATGAAGAGCTGACTCTGTTGACATACGGTGTGCATCATCTGTAGAGTCGACACCTGGTGTGTCCATCACAGTGACACCGAGTGGTAATGTCGATCCGCTATGACCAATTTCAATTTGCGACACTAAATCCCCATTTTTACTTAGCTCTTTCACTGTTTTAAAATCGTATCCTGCTTCAAATTTTACAGGCTTTTCATTGTGCATATAGACAATCGCAAAATCATCCTCTGATTTATGAACTTTTACGATATTCGCACTCGTTGGAATTGGACTTGATGCAAGCAAATTTTCGCCAGATAGTGCATTAATCATACTTGACTTACCAGCAGAGAAATGACCTGCAAAGCCAATAACATACTCTTTTTGCTGTAATTTACGTGCAAAAAGTGATGTTTTATCCATACGCTCATTATCACCATTATGCTGATATATTATGTATTGTAACGAGGCTTGCTTTAACAGCCCCTCCAATTGTTGATCAAAATCTTTCATAAAAACAGTAACCCCTTTATTCATTAATTGTACATATTTAGTATTCTACCTTATTCGACATGCAATGTATAACACTAATTTACTTTAAAAAGCATATATATCAAGGTTTCAGACGTAATATTCGTCAACATAGTCATGTTTAACCAAAAAAATAATGCGTTATTCTCCAAAAAAACTACTAATTCCAATTCCATAAGGGACGGGGGGGAAAAAATGGCGCTTTCCATTATTTCACCTTAACTCATAAATTTTTTTGGCAAAGTCCAGTGCAAGTGGGCCGTCTCCATGTATACATAATGTTTGCGCTGAAATTTTGATTTTCTTTTGCTGTACAGACATCACTTCATTCGATGTCAAAATACCTTTGACATGCACAAGCATTTCTTCTTCTGTCTGAATCAACGCATTTGATTCTAGTCTATTTACCAATGTACCATCATCATTGTAATTGCGATCAGAAAAAACTTCTTCATAGACATGTAAGCCCTTTTCTTTTGCAATTTCAGCCATTTTGCTTCCAGCCAAGCAATATAAAATATACGATGGATTTAAATCGTATACTGCATTGACAATTGCTGTCGCCTTTTCTATATCATTGGCACTTTGATTATAGAGTGCTCCATGTGGCTTCACATGATGAAGAACTCCCTTTTCCACTGAGACAAAAGCTTGCAATGCCCCTATTTGATAGACGATCATGTTGTAAATTTCCTCTGCACTAACATCCATATTTCGACGGCCAAAACCTTCAGGATCAGGATAGCCTGGGTGTGCGCCAATATGGACATTTTTACGAATGGCATTTCTTACTGTTTGACGCATCATTGTATGATTGCCAGCATGATAACCACATGCGATATTAATGGACGTTACATAATCTAAAATCGCTACATCTTTAAAAGCATCATTGCTTTCACCCATATCACAATTAATATCTATTGGCATATCTTTTCCTCCATTAATACAAAATTGATTGTGTTAAACATGCGCATTTGGGCAACTTTATGTAAATCATCTTCGTGAATCGTTGCAATGATTGGATAGCCACCGACTGTTTGGGCATCTGCCATTAACACAATAGGTTCACCACTTTGTGGAACTTGAATTGTTCCAAACTGTGTCGCTTCTGAGAGGATATCTTTTCTTTCTGTCAGACGTAGTACAGGACCTTTTAAATAATAACCCATACGATTTCCACCTGAAAATTGAAATGAAGCCTGCAAAAACTTTTGTTGACTCTCTTCCGTAAATAACTCAAAATGAGGACCTTTAAAAACTCTTACAGTAATAGCGCTTTTAAATACTGGGCGAAATGGTGCATATAGTCCCCTTGTAAAATGTAAGGGCTCTGCGTTCTTTCCATATAAAATGCTACCTTTATTTATTGCATTACCTAGAAGTGGAAAGCATGCATTACTGCCAAGCATTGCCTCTGTTTGAAATCCTTCTTTAGGTGTAAGATAAACAACAGATCCGTGACTTACGCTTTTTATAGACAAGACATCGCCCTTTGTTAATTGAAAAGTTTTCCACATTTCGATTGGAACATCATTCAAAAAACTCATACATTTTGCCCCAGTCAATACAAACGTACCATCATCTATAGCTTCAAACTCAAAACCACCAATAAACATTTCAAATGAAGTTTGGTCTTTATCGTTATTTAAGATATATTGCGCTGCTTGAAATGACACTTTATCCATAGGTCCAGATAAAGGAATACCATATGCACGATAGCCATATCTCCCTTGGTCTTGCAGGCTACCATACACACCTTGTTTTTTTACTATAAGAAGTGGCTTCACTTGCTACACGCCTTTACATTTTATTTCAAAAAACTCCTGTTTTGTTATTTCATAAAACTGTACTTGATCTCCAAGAGAAAATATAAAAACCTCTTTCCTATGTACATCAAATAAATTGAATGGCGTCTTACCAATAATATTCCATCCACCAGGTGAATCGAGTGGATAAATCCCTGTCTGGAAACCACCTATACCAACAGAACTCGC
The DNA here is from genome assembly GCF_044761885.1 of Lysinibacillus sp. NPDC097231. Taxonomy (NCBI): domain Bacteria; kingdom Bacillati; phylum Bacillota; class Bacilli; order Caryophanales; family Bacillaceae; genus Lysinibacillus; species Lysinibacillus sp. NPDC097231. The sequence goes on from NZ_JBIWDH010000051.1 coordinate 20,790, forward strand.
AGATACAGAAGTACGTGGTTTCTGTAAACGTGGCACAAACAATTCTCTATCTAAATCCCCTAAATAAGGAAATCCAGGCAAAAATCCAATTAAATATACACTATACAATTTAGACATGTGTATTTTTTTAATGTCCTCAAACGATAAACCTGTATACTCCATTACACGGTGCATATCCAAAGCAAATTCCTCATCATAGCAAACTGGAATTTGTAACTGACGACTTGTTAGTTCATCATCTTTAGAGGAAATTTGCATGAAAAGCCATTGTTTTTGTAAAAAATCTATATCAATTTTTTTCGTTACGTAGGCCGTAACAGTATGATAGCTAGCGACACTTTCTATTAGATTTTGTTGTAGGCTTTTTTTCAGAAATCGATTGAACCTTTGTACAATATGAAAATTTTCTTGGGATATTTCTTCATTAAATGCAAAACGAATTGTGTGTTGGCTAATCCACATAGTTTTAGGAAAATCAAACATTTGTTGCATGGATAGTTTCCTCAATACAAAGCTTAATACACGTGATTAAATCTTGGATATTCCACCCCGGTATTTTGCCATGTTGGATGGCCAAATCAAAAGACGCAGGAATATGGATAAATCCAGCTCGAACCCCATCATGCTGCTTTGCGTAAATTAGCCCTTCATACATAATAGTATTGCATAAATAAGTACCTGCTGTATTGGATATTTCGGCAGGGAAGCCTTCTTCCTGCAAACGGTTAACCATATTACGAATAGGTAAATTCGTTAGATAAGCATCAGCGCCATCCTCGTAAATGCTTTCATCAACGGGTGTATATCCGTTATTATCTGCCTCGCCATCTTTTATATTAACGGCAATTCGCTCTGGCGTAATTTTATAACGCCCTCCGGCTAATCCTAATGAAATAATAATTTGTGGCTTAACATCTACAATATATTGCTTAAACTGCTCAGCAGATTGCTGAAAATCTACTGATAAAATACGTCCTACAATTTCAAAGCCATCTACTTTATTGCCATTTAAATTTTCTACAATTTGCATGGTTGGATTAATTTTATATTCAAGAAATGGTACAAATCCTGTTAATAATATTTTTGTCATTTTATTCACCTAGATTTCTATAGGACGTTACTTTGTTCACCGTCCATTATTTTTAACTCTAAGCCAATCGTATTGTATAGATGACCAGGAAACTTCTTGCTATCAATCATTTTGTGTCAAAATTCCCATTCCCCAGTACCAAACGGATTTGCTTCATTCTACAAAAAAGAAATACCCCATTACAATAGTTTTCAGAAAAAATAAAAAAAGAGCATGCATCCTCAGTTAATAGGATCATGCTCTCGGGGGGATATTAAAATCGATTATTTTAAATGGGCACTTGCCTGATTCATGACGTATTTTCCCACGCCCAAATAGATAGCCACTGTTGCTCCAATAAATACGAATGTCATTGCTGACCACTCCTTTTTAATAAAAATTTATACTAAAGTATTATTTCAAAAAGAACTACGTCCTATTTAATTGAATTTGAAAATCATTCTCATTAATATAATATAAATTTCACCCTAATTCGTCAAGACATACTTTCATCTTACCCTTCTAACATGGTAAGATGTAGAAAAGTCGGAAAAAGGATGCGGTAAAGATGAGTAATTCGAAGTATTTTCAAACTATATTAAACGGGACAATTCATGCTTTAAAATCGATCCTGCCTATGGATATTGAAGTGAAAACGCCAAGTATTATTTCTGAACCCTTTCAACAGCAGCAAATGGGCGTATTAATTGGCTTAATAGGAGATGTAAAAGGCCGTGTAATCATTGATTCCTCTCCTGAAGTGTTTAGTGGCATTGGCAATACAATGTTTGGTATGCCGCTTGAAGGTGCAATGCTGGAATCCTTTACAGGGGAATTTGGTAACATGATTGCGGGTAATTTATGTACTGCTGTAGGTCAAGAAAGCTTAGAAATTGATATCACACCGCCAACAGTAATGGTTGGTAACACAAAGCTTTATGGCTTTGAAAAGGCATTTGTACTCCCTATTACAGTTCCAAGCATTGGTGCACTATCAGTTCTATTAACGATTGAAGAAGGAGAATAGAGTTCAAGGCTATTAGACTATTTCAAACGATATATCCTATGCTACTGCATCAGGCATTTATGAATTCGCTTTGTCATTCCACTAAATAGATAGGCTGCCCCATATGGCACAAGCCGCTATTTTAAATAGTAAAATTTATTGAAAAATAATAAAAAGCATCCCAAATGAAAGTTTAAAGTGACCATCTCAATGACTATTGAGGTGGTATTTTTTTATTTCCTCCTCTATATTTCACAGTTTTTTCACATAATCCGCTAGGATGTGTGATTTTTTTCACATCAAAATAAACTTTATTTTTATATTATGGCAATAAGGCAGACCACTATAAAAAGCGTAGGAGGAGCGAAAATGGCGAATAAAAAGAAGTCAGATGAGAATTTGAAAGGTTCACTCTATGCAGTATTTGGAGTAGGCATCATTATTATCTTGATTTGGGTGTACTGCTTCGACTTATTCATCGAACGTTTTTAATCTACTAAGAAAGGACAGAGACATATGCACATACATAAGTATGAGAAATATTGGCTTGTGTTCGGAATTGCTACTTTAGTTGCATTTCTTATTATTCTTGGCATCGGTGCATTCCATCAAGGCTCACATCCGAACAATGGTAAAAAAACACTAGATTATGAGAAAGTAAGGGAATTTGCACCTTTTGATAATCCAGGTGTTCATAAAGTTGAAGGTAAGGATTGGGATTATGAAGTTGTCGTTTTAGCATCGGCGTTTTATTACAATCCTCCTGTTATCGAAGTTCCACTTGGAGCAAAAGTAAAATTTATCGCAACTAGCGAAGATGTAATGCATGGTTTTGAAATTGCAGGTACAAATATCAACATGATGCTTGAACCTGGTTATATTTCTGAATATGTAACAGAAGTAAATAAATTAGGTGAGTATTTAATTGTATGTAATGAGTACTGTGGTACAGGACATACGATGATGCACTCTATGCTAAAGGTGGTGGATCCAAATGAGTCTCAACAGTAATTTGACAAAGGAGCCGCAGTTAAGCCATAAACAATTTGAGCAAGGTACCCAAGTGAGTCTCAACAGTAATTTGATAAAGGTGGATCGTCGTGATGCGAAGCTAGCAATGGCGCATATTTACGTGGCATTCATCGCATTGTTATTAGGTGGTCTTGCCGGTTTACTACAAGTATTCGTACGCTCTGGTCAATTCACATTACCAGCAGGCATTGGTTATTATCAGGTTTTAACGGTACACGGTGTTTTACTCGGCCTTATTTTAACAACATTCTTTATTTATGGATTCCAAATTGCCGGTGTTAGTCGTACGTCAGGGACATTTACAGATGGTCAACGTCGTCTTGGCTGGATTGGCTTCTGGTTAATGACTATTGGTACAGCAGCTGCTGCAACAATGGTTTTACTTAATAAAGCAACTGTTTTATATACGTTTTACGCTCCACTGAAAGCTCACTGGATTTTCTATTTAGGCCTGACATTAGTCGTGGTTGGTTCTTGGGTTGGCGGCGCAGGTCAAATTTTACGATATGCACAGTGGCGTAAAGAAAATAAAGGAAGCGGACAGCCAAGCCCATTACTGTCATTTATGGTTGTTGTCAATAATTTAATGTGGTTCGTAGCCACTCTTGGCGTAGCTGTTTCTGTTTTATTCCAACTACTACCATGGTCTTTAGGCTTCGTCGAACGTGTAGATATAGCACTATCACGTACATTATTCTGGTATTTCGGTCATGCTCTTGTATACTTCTGGTTATTACCTGCCTACATGATTTGGTATGTTGTTATTCCAAAGGTTATTGGCGGAAAAATTTTCTCTGATTCTTTAGCAAGACTGTCATTTATGCTGTTCTTAATTTTCTCTGTACCAGTTGGTATCCATCACCAATTAACAGAGCCTGGTATTGACGGCACATGGAAATTCATACAGGTTGTTTTAACATTCGCCGTGGTCGTCCCATCTTTAATGACTGCCTTCTCGATGTTTGCGATGTTTGAATTACGTGGTCGTGAATTAGGGGGTAAGGGACTTTACGGTTGGTTTAAAAAATTACCGTGGAAAGATTCTCGTTTCTTCATTCCATTTATCGGTATGGTAGTATTTATCCCTGGTGGTGCAGGTGGTCTTGTCAATGCTTCTTACCAAATGAACCTAGTCATTCATAATACGATTTGGGTTACAGGACACTTCCATTTAACAGTTGCAACAACAGTCGCGTTAACTTATTTCAGTGCGGCATTTTGGTTAATTCCACATTTAACAGGTCGTACACTTACTAAATCTTTAAACAATATTGGTAATTTTGCAGCTATATTATGGGCAGTTGGTATGATAATTATGTCATCTGCAATGCATATTGCAGGTCTTCTCGGTGCACCTCGCCGCTCTGATTACTCTGAGTATGGTGGTGCTCAACAAGCCTATGACTGGATTCCTTATCAAATCGCTCAAGCTGTTGGTGGCACACTCCTGTTCATCGCTGTCTTAATCATTATTTATATTGTGGTGAAATTAGCATGGTTTGCACCTAAAGGCGAGGAAGAATTCCCGATTGGTGATGTTCATGAAAGCAGTGGTACAACGCCAGCTATTTTGGAAAACTTCAAAGTGTGGCTTGTCATTTTAGTAGCTTTAATTTTATTTGCCTACACAATTCCGATTTTCGATATTATTTCTAATTCTCCACCAGGATCTAAAGGCTATACACCTTGGTAATATCTTTATAAAAAAGCGATTTCTCTTTTTTGAGAAATCGCTTTTTCCATTAGAGCTGATAAAGCTTCGTATACTTTTCTTGTAAATAATCTGCTAAATATTTTGCATTTAAGCCTTCCCCTGTCGCTTCTCGCAGCAATTCGAAAGGCTTCTTCAAGGCACCATATTGATGGACTTTATCTGTTAACCATTCTCGAATTGGCAGGAGCTCTCCCTTCTCTAGCAGCTCGTCAAAGTTTGGAATATCCTTATCCATTGCATGCTTCCATTGCGCAGCATAAATCATTCCTAAAGCATAGGATGGGAAATAGCCAAACATGCCCCCTGACCAGTGCATATCTTGTAATACTCCTTTTGCATCTGTTTCAGGACGAATGCCTAAATATTCCTCGTACTTATCATTCCATACTTGTGGCAGATCCTTCGCTTGAAGATCGCCATTGAATAGGTCACGTTCAATTTCATAGCGAATCATAATATGTAGCGGATATGTTAATTCATCCGCTTCAATGCGAATAAATGAAGGCTCCACCATATTAATGGCACGCAGGAAATCAGCTAATGCAACATCACCAAACTGTGCAGGTGAATACTTTTGTAGGCGCTCATAGTTATGCTCCCAGAACTTTTCATTCCTACCTACAAAATTTTCATAGAATAAAGATTGAGATTCATGTATACCCATTGATGTACCTGTCGCTAATGGTAAACCATCTAGCTTTGCATCGATATTTTGTTCATACATGGCATGCCCACACTCATGAATTGTGCCAAAAATAGCTGAACGGAAATCGTCTTCATCATATTTCGTTGTTATGCGATTATCTCCATGATTCAAGCCAATCATAAATGGATGTACACTTTCATCTAAGCGACCTGCATCAAAATCATAGCCCAGCTGTGCTAACATTTCTAGTGATAATTCACGTTGAGACTCCCGAGGGAAATGCTTAAATAATACGCTTGTATCTGGTTTGTTTGGTGAAGATGAAATTTTTTGCACAAGTGCTACAATTGTTTCACGTAATTCTCCAAAAACTTGATCTAACACATCTGTCGTCATATCAGGTTCATATAAATCTAGTAATGTATTGTATGGCGAACCGTTTTTTACACCCCAATAATTAATAAATTTCTTTTGCCAGCTTATGATTTCCTCTAAATAAGGTAGGAATAAGGCAAAATTATTTGTGGCCTTTGCTTCTTCCCATGCTGTTTCTGCTTTAGATTGTAGAATAACGTATGCTTTATATTCATCAGCTGGGATTTTTTTATTTTGATTGTACTCTTTACGTACTTCCTCTACTAAACGAAGCGTAACATAATCGAGGTCTGCTTTTTGTTCTTCTAGTACAGCTAGTAATTTTCCTAATTCTTCACTAGTTTGCATGTCAAATAAGGAGGCCGATAATGTTCCAACTACCTCAGTGCGTTGAGCAAGTCCCTTCTTAGGTGCACCCGTACGCATATCCCAATAAATCACATTCAGTGCTTCTTCATAGTGTTGCATTTTTTTTACATAGGCTGTGAATTGTTGTACAGTCATGCCATCATCCTCCTTTTTCTCGCTACTAGTTTATCATATTTTCGAAAATTTTGTATATTATGGACCTTTTAGAATTATTTATATTTCGGAATTTAATAATTTGGGATTTTTTAAGGCGTTAATGATTGATTAGTAGAGGAAAAATATCGTAGAACTCCATTTCCTTGGCCTAAGGCAAAGTCAATCAAGAGACCTTTGATGGTTCTATCCGTCACTTTGATGATTCTATCCATCATTTTGAACGTTCTATCCTTCACTTTGGTGGTTCTATCCATCATCTTGAACGTTCTTTCCGC
>NZ_JBIWDH010000052.1:0-27029 GCF_044761885.1 Lysinibacillus sp. NPDC097231
ACACCCGTTCCCATACCGAACACGGAAGTTAAGCTCTTTAGCGCCGATGGTAGTTGGGGGCTTCCCCCTGTGAGAGTAGGACGTCGCTAGGCAATCGAAACGGTCAGCTGTATGCTGGCTGTTTTTGTTTTGGAAAAAAATTTAATAATTACTTGCTAAAAAAATTAAAACACAATAGGTTGCAACTATTAATTAAAAACTAAATTGAAGAAGGAAATCTAAAGTTAATGAATAGAAAAGCAATATTTTAAGGATATTACAAAGAGAAATAGCTATCAAATTTGTTGTTTTAAAAAATCAGAATTGTCTTTCTTTTATAAGTTTCTTGACAGTAGCTTGGCACGTTGTTAATCTTACAATTAATATTCTTTTAACTATAGGAGGAAGTTACGAAAATGTGGGAAACTAAATTTGCCAAAGAAGGTTTAACTTTTGATGATGTATTATTAGTACCAGCTCATTCAGAAGTATTACCGAAAGATGTTGATTTATCAGTTCAACTAACACCGAAGATTAAATTAAATATTCCAATGGTCAGTGCAGGCATGGATACAGTTACAGAATCTAAAATGGCAATTGCTATGGCACGTCAAGGTGGTATCGGTATTATCCATAAGAACATGTCGATCGATGAACAAGCTGAGCAAGTAGAAAAAGTAAAACGTTCTGAAAATGGTGTTATTACAAACCCATTCTTCTTAACTCCGACTCACCAAGTTTTCGATGCTGAGCATTTAATGGGCAAATACCGAATTTCTGGTGTACCAATTGTTGATAGTATGGAAAATCAAAAGCTAGTAGGGATCATTACAAACCGCGACTTACGTTTTATCTCTGACTATTCTTTAAAAATTGAAGATGTTATGACAAAAGAAGATTTAATTACAGCTCCTGTTGGAACGACACTAGAGGATGCTGAAAAGATTCTTCAACAATATAAAATCGAAAAGCTACCAATTGTAGATGAAGAAGGTAAATTAACTGGATTAATTACAATTAAGGATATTGAGAAGGTAATTGAGTTCCCTAACGCTGCAAAAGATATACATGGTCGTTTATTAGTAGGGGCAGCAGTTGGAGTTTCAAAAGATACGATGATACGTATTGAAAAGCTTGTTGAAGCACAAGTAGACATCGTTGTAATCGATACAGCTCACGGTCATTCTGAGGGTGTATTACAAACAATTCGCTCTATCCGTGAATCTTATCCAGAGCTTGAAATTATCGCTGGTAACGTGGCAACAGCTGAAGGTGCACGCGCATTATTTGAGGCAGGTGCAGATGTAGTGAAAGTGGGTATTGGACCAGGGTCTATTTGTACTACTCGTGTCGTAGCTGGTGTAGGTGTACCACAGATAACAGCTGTTTACGATTGTGCAACAGTAGCACGTGAGCTTGGTAAAACAATTATTGCTGATGGAGGCATTAAATACTCTGGAGACATCGTAAAAGCTCTTGCAGCGGGTGGTAATGTTGTAATGCTTGGTTCACTTCTTGCAGGTACTTCTGAATCTCCAGGTGACACTGAAATCTTCCAAGGTCGTCGATTCAAAGTTTACCGTGGTATGGGTTCAATTGGTGCTATGGAAAAAGGTTCAAAAGATCGTTATTTCCAAGAGGATGCGAAAAAATTAGTACCTGAGGGGATTGAAGGTCGTCTTCCTTACAAGGGGCCACTTGCAGATACAATTTATCAATTAATCGGTGGTGTTCGTGCAGGTATGGGCTATTGTGGTTCAGCTAGCCTTGAGTTCTTACGTGAAAATGCTCAGTTCGTTCGAATGACAGGTGCAGGTCTACGTGAATCACATCCACATGATGTACAAATCACAAAAGAATCACCGAACTATTCGATGTAATATATTACTAGCAACTTTTATGCTCTCAAATCGTCTACAAAGATGACACGAGAGCATTTTTTTATGATAGAGAGTGCGCACGGAAGTTACTATATATGATAAAATGTCGAGGACAAGATTATTTTTTTGGAGGGCTTTAAAGGTGAAAAAGACAATGAACACCGTGTTACGCTTGCTCCTAATTCCGGTTTTGTTATTTAGTATTTTTGCAGGTATTCCTGCGAAGGCAAATGCAGAAACAGATTTAGGACTACACGTGGATGCTGCAATTTTAATTGACGCAGATTCAGGGAAAATTTTATATGAACAAAATGCAGATACTTCACTAGGTATTGCGAGTATGACAAAAATGATGACTGAATACCTTTTACTGGATGCGATTGATGCAGGTACAGTTAAATGGGATCAGGAATATCACGTAACTGAATATACGTATAAAATGTCTCAAAACCGTGCATTAAGTAATGTACCATTACGTAGAGATGGATCTTATACAATTCGTGAATTATATGAGGCGATGGCTATTTACTCAGCAAATGCTGCCACAGTGGCTATTGCAGAAACAATTGCGGGTACTGAAACTGAGTTTTTAAAGCTAATGAATAAAAAAGCAGAAGAGCTTGGTCTTAAAGATTATAAGTTCGTGAATTCCACTGGTCTTAACAATGCAGATTTATTCGGTATGCAGCCAGCGGGTACTGGAACAGATGATGAAAACGTAATGCCTGCTAAATCTGTAGCCAAATTAGCATATCATTTACTAAAAGATCATCCAAAGGTATTAGAGACGTCTAGTATTGCAAAAAAGACGTTCCGTGAAGGTACAGATGATAAAATTGAAATGTCTAACTGGAACTTTATGTTGCCTGGACTAGTGTTCCAATATGAAGGCGTTGACGGATTAAAAACAGGTACAACTGACTTTGCTGGACATTGCTTTACAGGTACTGCAGAGCGCAATGGTACTCGTTTAATTTCTGTTGTTATGAAGGCTGTAGATGCAAATGGACAAGGCTCAAAAAAAGCTCGATTTGATGAAACAGCTAAATTATTTAATTATGGTTTCTCACAATTCTCAAAACAAGAAATTATTCCAGCCAACTATAAGTTTAAAGATCAAGAAACAGTAAAAGTTACGAAAGGTAAAGAAAGCAAAGTAGCGATTGCTGTTAAAGAACCAATTTCATTTATGGTTAAGTCATCTGAGAAAGACTTATATAAACCTAAACTAGTAATAGATAAAAAGAGTCTTGAAGCAGAGGTTAAGAAGGATACAGTTGTCGGGAAGGTAGTTATTGAGCGCTCAGAGGGCACAGATTACGGTTTCATTGACGGTAAGGACCTTAAAGCTGATGTTGTCACAACAGAGGCTGTGGAGCGTGCTAGTGGTATCTCATTATTCTTCCAAGGTATTGGTAGCTTCTTCGGAAACTTATGGGGTGGTATTACTGACTTTGTTGGTGGTTTATTTTAATGATTAATATAAAGAACACGTAGATAAAACTATCTCGTGTTCTTTTTCACATTTTAGCACTTTACTGCATACGCTATTAGGCGAAAGGATGTGGCTAAATGTGTGGCATTACAGGATGGGCTAGCTTTCACAAAGATTTAAGAACAAGTGATAGAATTTTGAAGTTGATGACGCAAACTTTAAATAAGCGAGGGCCTGACGATGAAAATATTTGGTGTAGTGAGCATATTGCATTTGGCCATCGACGGTTAGCCGTCATAGATTTAATCGGTGGGAAGCAGCCGATGAGTAAAGTACATGATGGTGCAAATTATGTCATTACATACAATGGCGAGCTTTATAATACGGAAGAATTACGGAAAGAGCTTCAAAATCGAGGGCATATTTTTACAACACATTCTGATACGGAAGTTTTATTAACGGCTTATATGGAATGGAAAGAGCAATGTGTAGATTTTTTAAATGGAATTTTTGCTTTTGGTGTATGGGATGAACAAAAGCAATCTCTTTTTTTATGCCGGGATCGTCTTGGTGTAAAACCCCTGTTTTATATAGAACAACAAGACGGCTTGCTTTTTGCATCTGAGGTGAAAGCATTATTAGCTCATCCAGGAATTAAAGCAGCTGTTAATACGGAAGGGCTAGCGAATATTATGGCGGTAGGACCATCTAGGACGCCAGGAAAGTCCCTTTTTCAAAATATAAATGAGCTACGTCCAGGATATGCAATGCGTTTCTCTAGAGAGGGTAAACGAGTTTGGCAGTATTGGCAGTTACAAAGTAAACGTCATGAAGAGTCATTGGAGGAAACGATTGATCATGTCCGTTTTTTATTAACGGATGCTATTGAACGACAGCTTGTTTCAGATGTACCGATTTGTACATTTCTTTCAGGAGGTTTAGATTCCAGTATTATTACTGGAATTGCCGTAAACAAATTTCAGCAACAAAATAAAGATCAACTTCATACTTACTCTATAGACTACAAGGATAATGAACGTTTTTTTAATCCTCATGCTTTTCAAACATCGACAGATACGTATTGGATTCAAAAAATGACTGACAACTTTAGTACAATACATCATGCTGAGGAAATTTCTCAGCAGCAATTAATTAATTTGTTAGTAGAATCAGTTATTGTAAGAGATTCGCCAGGGATGGCAGATATAGATTCTTCGTTATTATGGTTTTGTCGAAAAATAAAAAAGGACTTTACTGTTGCACTATCAGGTGAATGCGCAGATGAAATCTTCGGTGGTTACCCATGGTTTACAGAAACGACTATAGGTTTTCCATGGATTCGTTCTCTTTCTGAAAGAACAAAGATGTTACAAGAGCATTGGCGTAAGAAATTAGCAGTGGAATCATATGCACACGAGGTATATACGCAAACAATTGCTGAAGTACCATATCTTGATGGAGAGAGTACTGTAGAAGCAAGGCAACGCGAAATGTTTTATTTGAATATGGTATGGTTTATGCAAACATTGCTGGAACGAAAAGACCGTATGAGCATGGGAGCAAGTCTAGAGGTGCGTGTTCCTTTTGCGGATCATCGCCTTGTGGAATACGCATGGAATATTCCTTGGGAAATGAAAAATATGAAAGATATGGAGAAAGGTTTACTCCGAAAGTCAATGGAACATTTATTGCCAGAAGAAGTATTATATCGAAAAAAGAATCCGTATCCTAAAACTTATCATCCAGTTTATACGGCAGGCGTTCAAGAATGGCTAAGAGAAATACTGAAGGATAAAAATTCGATTCTACATGAATTATTTGAACGACAAAAGTTATCAGAGCTAATCGAATCTGGTGGTAGTTCTTTTAAAGTTCCTTGGTATGGACAATTAATGGCAGGTCCTCAGCTTTTAGCTTATCTGGGGCAACTCCATACATGGTTTGAGCACTATAATATCCAATTAGTTGAATCATAATATCAATATCGCCTTGGCGTAGTAGTTGCTGTCGCATCGCTTTGGCTACAAAAATATTTTGCTGAATGAAGAAAAAGAAACACCCGTCAACCTTTAATGTGATGGGTGTTTTTCCTCTATATTCCAACAGTCCATTAACTTCTCAATAGATTGTTCGATTTCATGTACAGGTATACCTCCAAAACCTAGTAAAAATTGAGCTTGTGAGGCTGTGGAGTGATTCAGGTGATAATCAGATAATGGGTAGATGCCGATTCCTGCATTGGTGGCAAGCTGCTGTAACTGCTTATCAGACAAAGTATGCTGTACGTCCAATAAGATATGCATTCCTGCTTGTTCACCAGTGATTTTAATTTGATTAGAATAGTTTTCTAAAATAGAAGTGAGCTTATCATGTTTTTTCCGATAAACTTTTCGCATTCGATTTAAATGTTTAGAAAAATGACCATCCCGCATAAAATTAGCTACGATATGTTGATCAAATCGAGGTACTGTTGATGAATAATAGTTAAATACATCGTTATAAGTAGCAAGCAATTTTGGCGGGAGTACAAAATAAGCAACACGCAAGGATGGCATTAATGACTTTGTAAAGGTACTCATATAAATAACTCTATCATTTCGGTCTAATGCATGAAGTGCAGGAATTGGTTTACCTGTATAACGAAATTCGGAATCATAATCATCCTCAATAATGTATCGGGAAGAGCTTTGCGCGGCCCAATTTAGTGCCTGAGCACGTCTCGTAGCCGATAATACTGCCCCTGTTGGGAACTGATGGGATGGTGTGATATAAACAACGTTAGCATTAGTTTTTTCGAGTTCATGAATTAGGATACCTTCATCATCGACGGCAATTGGATAGACCTTTCGTTTATGCTGAGAAAACATACGATGCACAGCTGGATAACCTGGATTTTCAAGAGCAAAGTAAGTGTCGTCACTAAAGAGGCGTAAAATCATTGGAAGAAGCTGCTCTGTTCCTGAACCGACAACAATTTGCTCAGGACTACAAACAACTCCACGAGATTGATATAAATAATTAGCAATCTCCGTACGTAAAGATAGTTCTCCCTGAGGCTCACCAGTTAATAATAATTCCTTTGAGGCATCAACAAAGAGCTCTTTTGCGTATTTCCGCCATATTTGAAAAGGAAATGCATCAATATCGATAGAGCCAGGATTAAAATCTATTTTGTATGTTTTTTTCTTAGGGTGCTCACTTAAGGAAGCTACTGTGTCCTGATGAATATAAGGAAGGTCGTCAATTTCCTCTACAAAATAACCAACGCGTGATTTAGACATAATATAACCTTCCGCAAGTAGCTGTGCATATGCAATTTCAATAGTTGTTTGAGATATATTCAAAAAATCGGCTAATTTTCTTTTTGATGGTAATTTTTCTCCTACTGCTATTTTCTTTGTAATAATAGCTTCTTTAATGCCGCTATAAAGCTGATCATAGAGCGGTTTCCCACCATCTTTTTCTAGCTGAAATAATAGCATGTCCATGTCCATTAACCCTCCTGACCTTATAGTTATTTTATAAACTGGATATTTTTATATGGTCAATTTCCATTATACTAAATTTCATCATAAAGGTGGAGGTTAGAAATCATGAAACAAACAGGTACAGAGTTAGTAAAACGCGGGATGGCGGAAATGCAAAAGGGTGGCGTCATTATGGATGTTATAAATGCAGAACAGGCGAAAATTGCAGAAGCGGCAGGAGCTGTAGCTGTAATGGCATTAGAACGAGTACCGTCAGATATTCGCAAGGCGGGAGGTGTTGCACGTATGGCTGACCCTCGAATTGTCGAGGAAGTAATGGGGGCTGTCTCCATTCCTGTGATGGCTAAAGCTCGTATTGGACATATTGTAGAAGCACGAGTGTTAGAAGCTATGGGAGTCGATTATATTGATGAAAGTGAAGTATTAACACCAGCAGACGAGGAGTTTCATTTATTAAAAAGTGATTATACAGTCCCATTTGTTTGTGGCTGCCGTGATCTAGGAGAAGCTGCTCGTCGTATTGGTGAAGGTGCTTCCATGCTACGAACTAAAGGTGAGCCGGGAACAGGGAATATTGTAGAGGCTGTTCGCCATATTCGTAAAGTGAATGCACAAGTACGTAAGGTTGTTGGTATGACAGAGGACGAGTTAATGACAGAAGCTAAATTACTTGGTGCCCCATTTGAATTATTAAGAGAAATTAAGCGTCTTGGTCGTTTACCAGTTGTTAATTTCGCGGCAGGCGGTGTTGCTACGCCTGCTGATGCGGCATTAATGATGGACCTTGGAGCCGACGGTGTATTCGTGGGTTCTGGTATATTTAAATCAGAGAACCCAGAGAAATTTGCCCGAGCAATTGTAGAGGCTACAACGCATTTTAAGGATTATAAGCTAATTGCCGAAATATCAAAAGAGCTAGGTGTTCCGATGAAGGGCATTGATATTGCACAGCTTAGTCAAAATGAACGTATGCAAGAGCGAGGCTGGTAAGATGAAACGAATAGGTGTTTTAGCATTACAGGGAGCGGTGCGAGAGCATGTGCAAAAGTTAGAGTCTCTTGGATGCGAAGCTGTCTTAGTGAAACAGGAAAATGATTTAGAGCAGCTTGATGGACTAGTGCTGCCTGGTGGAGAAAGTACAACAATAAGAAAATTACTGGATCGATATGAGCTATTGGAGCCAATTCGCACACTTGCACAGCAAAGATTACCGATGTTTGGAACGTGTGCAGGATTAATTTTATTGGCAAAGGAATTAGTGAATTATATGCCCCATTTAGCTGTCATGGACGTAGTAGTTGCGCGGAATTCTTATGGGCGCCAAATTGATAGCTTTGAAGTGAAGCTCGACATACCACAAATAGGTGAGGCTATTCCGGCAGTCTTTATACGTGCACCCCATATTGTATCAGCAGGTGAAGGGGTTGACGTATTAGCAAGGCATGACGGAAGAATCGTGTTAGCAAAAGATAACCATTTACTAGGCTGTTCCTTTCATCCCGAATTAACATCAGATACACGTATTCTTGAATATTTTGTCTCGTCTATGGTATGACTTGCAAAATTTCGCTTCATATAGTACAGTATGGATAAAATTCAAATAACTGAACACGATGATGGGAAGTAGTAGCAAGCACGTTTTTTTTAGAGAGTCAGCGGGTGGTGGAAGCTGATAAAAGCACTTGTGAATCCGTCCTGGAGTTGCGCAGTCGAAGTCAATGAAGTAGGCT
Source organism: Lysinibacillus sp. NPDC097231 (assembly GCF_044761885.1). Classification (NCBI taxonomy): domain Bacteria; kingdom Bacillati; phylum Bacillota; class Bacilli; order Caryophanales; family Bacillaceae; genus Lysinibacillus; species Lysinibacillus sp. NPDC097231. The sequence continues at coordinate 8,513 of NZ_JBIWDH010000052.1, forward strand.
GTCGCCGGCTGAAATGCCGTTATGAAATAAGTGGATTAGACAAATTGTCTAGTCAATTAGGGTGGCAACGCGGGTAGCTCTCGTCCCTTTTGGGGGATGAGGGCTTTTTTGTGTTCTACTCAATATTTCCCATCATTAAGAATCTACTGGAGGTATGAACGATGTTAGATATTAAACGCGTGCGCGATAATTTCGCGGAAATTAAAAAAATGCTATTAACACGTAATGAGGATTTAGGAAACTTAGATGACTTTGAAGAGTTAGATGCCAAGCGTCGCGAATTAATCGCAAAAACAGAAGAGCTTAAAGCTGAACGTAATAAAGTATCTGAGCAAATTTCTATCATGAAACGCAATAAAGAAAATGCAGATGAAGTTATTGCTCGTATGCGTCAAGTAGGCGATGAAATCAAAGAACTGGATGTTCAACTAAATGAGGTAGAAGAACGCTTTAAAGATATGATGATGCGTTTACCAAACATTCCACACGAATCTGTACCAGTTGGAACAACAGAGGATGATAATGTAGAGGAATATACTTGGGGGGAGATCCCAACTTTTGATTTTGACATTAAAGCCCACTGGGATATCGCTACGGATTTGAAAATTGTGGACTTTGAACGTGGTGCAAAAGTAACTGGTAGCCGCTTCTTATTCTATCGTGGCCTTGGCGCTCGTTTAGAGCGTGCATTAATGACGTTTATGATGGATTTACATGCAGAAGAGCATGGCTATGAAGAAATGCTACCACCTGTAATTGTCAATCGCGATAGCTTAACAGGTACTGGACAACTCCCTAAATTTGAAGAAGATGTATTTAAATTAGAGGAAACAGATTATTTCATGATTCCAACAGCAGAAGTACCTGTAACAAACTTCTACCGTGATGAAATTTTACCTATAGAAGCATTACCACAGGGCTTTGCCGCATATAGTGCATGCTTCCGTTCAGAGGCAGGCTCTGCGGGTCGTGATACACGTGGTTTAATCCGTCAGCACCAATTCAACAAAGTAGAATTAGTACGCTTTGTAAAGCCTGAAGAGTCTTATGAACAACTAGAATTATTAACAGGTCATGCTGAAAAAGTACTGCAATTACTAGGTTTACCATACCGTAAATTAAAAATGTGTACAGCTGATCTAGGCTTTACGGCAGCGAAGAAATATGATTTAGAGGTTTGGATTCCAGCTCAAAACATGTACCGTGAAATTTCTTCTTGCTCTAACTTTGAAGATTTCCAAGCCCGTCGAGCAAATATTCGCTTCCGTCGTGAGCCAAATGCAAAACCAGAGTATGTACACACATTAAATGGTTCAGGTCTTGCAATCGGCCGTACAGTGGCAGCAATCTTAGAAAACTATCAGCAAGCTGACGGAAGCGTAGTGATTCCTGAAGTATTAGTTCCGTATATGGGCGGTAAAAAAGTAATTGCTCCAAAATAAATGAAGTCGGCTCTGCACCGAAAGCGAAGCGGCAGGTGCACAAGGAGCGTAGTAATTCCAGAGGTATTGAGACCATATATGGGTGGAAAAGAAGTAATCGCTCCAAAGTAAACGGAGTCGAAAGCGAAGCAGCAGATGTAAAAAGAGTTTGTTGGAATGAATAAGTAAAAAACTACTGTTGAAAAATTAGATCTCAACAGTAGTTTTTTTTTTTAGAAAAAAGTATGTTAGCGAAGACGAACGCGATGTTTCACAGATAAATTATGTTCATTAGAGAGCAAGTAAATAATACCCTCAACAAAAGCTATAATTTAAGGTATATATGTCCAGCTAAAAATAAGATATAGTATACCTTTCTAAATTTTACCTAAGTAAAATTTGTGAATGCCGAGCCCTCCAAAAAATATAGCGAGAACCCCAGCTATATTTTTACTTTTTATAGGCCAAGAAGGGTCGATACCATCATACATAGGAACTTGTTGTGGCTGTGTTCCTTCTTTTACGTGAATTATTATTAAGATTCAATATTATCAACGATTAAGGCTTGTCGTGCCTTTTTCTCCGCCTTTTTTCGCTCACGTAAAGCTCGGAAAAAATCGGTTAGAATTTGTCCGCATTCCTCTGCTAAAATTCCCTCAGATACTTCACATTCATGATTAAAGCGTGCATCGTTTAATAAATGATAGAGTGAATCTACACACCCTGCTTTGATATCTCTTGCACCATAGACAACACGTGGCACACGAGATTGCAAGATGGCACCTGCACACATAGGGCAAGGTTCAAGCGTAACATAAAGTGTTGTTTTTTCGAGACGCCAGCTACCAATTTTTTCACAGGCCTCTTGAATAACCATTAGCTCCGCGTGCGTTGTTGCATTTTGTGTTGTTTCTCGTAAATTATGAGCTCTTGCAATAATTTCTCCATCGTAAACAAGTACAGCTCCTATAGGCACTTCTCCAAGTAGAGCCGCTTTTTTTGCTTCTTCTAGTGCCTGTTTCATAAATAAAAGATCTGTTTCAAAAATATCCACTAATATCTCTCCTTAAGAGTAGTGTATCCTGCTTAATTGGTAATTGCACGTTTAATATTGACATTCCTAAAATAACCATTTATATTTATATATGAACACATGCTCATATATAAATATAAATTACCGGGGGTAAACTAATATGGATGAAAAATTAAAAAATACGGATGTGGAAAATAATCAGCATTTAGACGATGAGACATTATTTGTTGTGTCTCAAACATTTAAGGCATTAAGCGATCCGACGAGAATTCGTATTTTAAATTTATTGTGTACAGATGAACATTCAGTCAATGACATTGCTGAGATTTTAGACTTAGGTCAATCAACAGTTTCACATCAGTTACGTTTTTTGAAAAATTTACGCTTAGTGAAATTTAGAAGAGAAGGCACAACTTTATATTATTCAAAAGATGATGATCACATTATGAATTTATTGAAGCAAGCTATTGAGCATGCTGCACATAACTAATATTACCGGAGGGATCAAATATGGGACATAGTCATGATCATGGCCATGATCATACACATGGTGCAAATAAAAAGGTGTTATTACTATCATTTATTATTATTACGACTTATATGATCGTTGAAGCAATTGGTGGCTTTTTAACAAATAGCTTGGCTCTTTTATCAGATGCAGGACATATGTTAAGTGACTCCATTTCTTTAGCGATAGCCTTACTCGCTTTTGTACTTGGAGAAAAGGCTGCGAGTTATAGTAAAACATACGGTTATAAACGATTTGAAATTTTAGCTGCAGTATTAAATGGTGTAACATTAATATTAATCGCTTTATTTATTTTTTATGAGGCAATAGAACGTTTTGCCAATCCTCCAGAAGTGGCGACAACGGGTATGTTGATTATCAGTACAATTGGTCTTTTGATAAATATTTTGGTAGCTTGGATTATGATGCGCGGCAGTGATACAAAGGATAACTTAAATATGCGTGGTGCATATTTGCACGTATTAAGTGATATGCTTGGCTCTGTAGGGGCCATCGTTGCTGCACTATTAATGATGTTCTTCGGTTGGGGCTGGGCGGATCCACTTGCAAGCGTTATTGTTGCATTATTAGTATTAAGAAGCGGCTATTATGTAACAAAGGCTGCTGTTCATATTCTAATGGAAGGAACACCTTCAAACGTTGACGTTCAAGAGATCATACAAACTATTGAACAAACTAAGGGTGTTCAAAGTATTCACGATTTACACATTTGGACAATAACAAGTGGAACAAATGCACTTTCCTGTCATGCAGTCGTTGATGATCAGCTGAAAATTATTGACAGTGAGAATATCTTACGAGAAATTGAACATAATCTTGAACATAAGGGCATAAAGCATGTAACGATTCAATTGGAGACAATAGCGCATAAACATGACAATTCAATTTTATGTACAATAAAAAATGAGCAGTCACATCATCATCACCATCATTAAAAAATAAAAAAATTATTCACTTTACATACCCTTCGTGGGTATAGTATTCTAATTGTAGAATAGGAGGTGATTTAATGGAGGACATCGTGAAAGAAGATGTTTGTCATACAGAGGAACCTACCTCGTGTCGAAAAAGCCATCACCCTGAACGTGTAAAAAAGGATTTAACGACTCGTTTGAATCGAATTGAGGGCCAAATCAGAGGCATTAAGGGGATGATAGAAAAAGACGTATACTGTGATGATATTATTACACAACTGTCTGCCACACAGTCTGCTTTAAATAGCGTAGCAAAAATATTATTAGAGGGTCATTTAAAGGGATGTGTAGTAGATCGCCTTTCAGAAGGTGATGAAACAGTGTTAGACGAATTAGTAGTGACCATTCAAAAAATGATGAAAAAATAATAATTTTTTTTATAAATATATACCCCCATATAGTATTTAAATTTAAAGGAGAGATATTTTATGCAAAACGTAACTTTAAACGTACAAGGAATGTCATGTGGACATTGTGTAAACTCAGTGGAAAAAAGTGTTGGAGCTTTAGCTGGCGTTGAGCAAGTAAAAGTAAATTTAGCTGATGGTTTAGTAGATGTAGCATTTGATGAAACACAAGTATCTCTAGACCAAATTAAAGAAACAATCGACGATCAAGGCTATGACGTTAAATAATATAAATAGGGTGCTCATGTAGCACTCTATTATTTTCAATTACACATACCCCCAGTTGGTATGTAGGGAGGAGAAATGATCATGAGTTCAGAAATAAAGGAAGCGAATTTGCAAATTACAGGTATGACTTGTGCGGCCTGCGCCACTCGCATAGAAAAAGGTTTAAATAAAATGGATGGTGTAGAACAAGCGACAATTAATTTAGCCCTTGAAAAATCATCCATTAAGTATGATTCGTCAAAATTAAGTGAAGAAGATTTTGAAAAGAAGATAGAAGCACTTGGCTATGGTGTCGTTAAACAAAAAACTGAATTCGACATTACAGGTATGACTTGTGCAGCCTGCGCTACTCGTATAGAAAAGGGTTTAAATAAATTAGCGGGTGTATCTTCCGCGAACGTAAACTTAGCACTCGAAAAAGCAACGATTGAGTTTAACCCATCTGAAGTTACGGCTGCAGATATAATTGCAAAGGTTGAAAAATTAGGCTATGGAGCACATCAAAAAGCAGATGAGCAAGAGACATTGGATCATCGGGAGCAGGCCATCAAACAACAGCAACAAAAATTTATACTATCGGCAATTCTTTCATTACCATTACTTTGGACGATGGTAGGGCATTTTTCATTTACGTCATTTTTATATGTTCCTGATTTTTTAATGAATCCGTGGGTACAAATGGTGTTGGCTACTCCTGTTCAATTTATTATTGGAAAGCAATTTTATGTTGGGGCCTACAAAGCTTTGCGCAATGGTAGTGCCAATATGGATGTACTAGTAGTAATGGGAACATCTGCTGCTTATTTTTATAGTGTCTATCAAGCGATTATAACTGTAGGATCACATCATGGACCTCATCTTTATTTTGAAACGAGTGCGGTCTTAATTACTTTAATTTTATTAGGTAAATTATTTGAAGCAAAAGCAAAAGGTCGTTCGTCTGAAGCTATTAAAAAATTAATGGGTCTTCAAGCAAAAACAGCAGTTGTTGTTCGAGACGGTGTTGAGAAGGAAGTACCATTAGAAGAGGTAATCATTGGCGACATTATTTTAGTAAAACCGGGTGAAAAAATTCCTGTTGATGGGGAAGTATTAGAAGGAACAACAGCTGTTGATGAATCGATGTTAACAGGGGAGAGTCTACCTGTTGATAAAAAACAAGGCGACCTATTATTCGGTTCAACTATTAATAAAAATGGCTTTATTAAAATGACAGCCACTAAAGTTGGCCGCGATACGGCTTTAGCTCAAATTATTAAAGTTGTAGAGGATGCACAAGGTTCTAAAGCGCCAATCCAACGTTTAGCTGATCAAATTTCAGGCATATTTGTACCAATCGTTGTCGGCATTGCAATCGTCACGTTTTTAGTGTGGATTATTTGGGTAAGTCCAGGTGAATTTACGCCTGCACTTGAAGTATTAATTGCAGTTCTTGTTATTGCTTGCCCATGTGCGCTTGGTTTAGCAACGCCAACATCTATTATGGCAGGCTCTGGTCGTGCAGCGGAGTTAGGTGTTTTATTCAAAGGTGGCGAGCATTTAGAGCAAACTCAAAGTATCGATACGGTGGTTGTTGATAAAACAGGTACAGTAACACATGGCAAACCTGTATTAACGGATGTTGTGCTAGCTGCAGACCAAAACGAAGCACGCTTTTTATCGTTAATTGGTGCAGCAGAGAAGCAATCCGAGCATCCGTTAGCAGAGGCCATTGTTCAAGGAATTGCTGATCGTGGTATTGAGCTAGGCGACGTTCAATTCTTTGAAGCGATACCAGGTTACGGTGTGCAAGCGACTGTATCTGGTCAGGGAGTTGTAATTGGTACACGTAAATTGATGCAACAATACGGTATTCAGATTGATGATATTCTACCAACAATGGAGCAATTAGAGGAAAACGGTAAAACGGCCATGTTAGCTGCTATTAATGGTCATTATGCTGGTCTAGTAGCCGTTGCTGATACTGTTAAAGATACTTCAAGAGAAGCGATTCGCCGGCTACAAGAAATGGGAATTACAGTTATTATGATGACTGGCGATAACGAACGTACAGCACAAGCAATCGGAGCAGAAGTTGGTGTGAATCATGTGATTGCTGAAGTTCTCCCAGAAGGCAAAGCAGATGAAGTAAAAAAACTACAAGCCACAGGTAAAAAAGTGGCGATGGTGGGTGATGGCATTAATGATGCACCGGCACTTGCGACAGCTAATATAGGGATGGCCATTGGTACTGGTACAGATGTTGCTATGGAAGCGGCAGATATTACACTGATTCGTGGCGATTTAAATAGTATTGCAGATGCTATCATTATGAGTCGGAAAACAATGCGTAATATTAAACAAAACTTATTCTGGGCATTTGCTTACAATACATTAGGTATTCCAATTGCGGCACTTGGTTTGCTTGCTCCTTGGGTAGCAGGTGCAGCGATGGCCTTTAGTTCCGTATCTGTTGTTTTAAATGCACTGCGTTTACAGCGAGTAAAATTATAAGGGAAATGATAGATCCACTTCGGTGGGTCTATTTTTTAACTTCTTCCAGCGGCTTTTACAAAACTGAATCCAGACGCAATTATGCCGAGGCATAATTGACTAGAGAAATAGTTTGATTCTGTTTTTCATTTTCTCACTATGATACAATGAAAAGCACTGATTCATTTTTTAACTTCATGTTGTTGCTGTCGCTACGTTAGCACTGCGCTTTCGTTAAAAACATCTGCAGGGCTAAGCATAAAGCTAAATCCAGACGCAATTATGCCAAGGCATAGAAAGCCTCAAGGCAGGCTAAATGACTATAGAATCCATAGAACATAAAGGAGGAGCTTCTGGTGACGGTTCCATTTGTTACAGTAGAAGGTCCGATTGGTGTTGGTAAAACCTCTTTATCTAAAGAGATTGCAGCGACATTTAATTACCATCTATTAAAAGAAATAGTAGACGAAAACCCTTTTTTAAATAAGTTTTATGAGAACATTGAGGAATGGAGCTTCCAAACGGAAATGTTCTTCCTATGTAATCGTTATAAACAGTTATCAGACATTAAAAAATTCCGTTTAACACATGAAAAACCTGTTGTAGCCGACTACCATATTTTTAAAAATTTAATTTTTGCGAAGCGTACATTGGCAACAACTGAGTATGATAAGTACGAAGAAATCTATAAAATATTAACGAAAGATATGCCTGTACCTAATGTAGTAGTTTATTTACATGCCAGTGTTGATACGTTGATGAAACGAATTGCGAAGCGTGGTCGTGAATTTGAAAAAATGATTTCACGGGATTACATGGAGCAACTTGTGGCAGATTATCATACCTTTATCGAGCATTTCGAGAAAATGCATCCCGAAATCCCAGTCATTCAATTTAATGGTGATCAGCTTGATTTTGTTAAAAATCCAGGCGATTTAAAATATGTTTTACAAACAATTAAGGATACGTTACAACAAAGGAGCTTGCAACAATGAATTTGAGAGAGAAATTCGATATTCCTCCACAAACTGTGATTACAATCGCTGGTACTGTTGGTGTAGGAAAATCGACAATGACAAAAGCGTTAGCACAGGCGTTACATTTCCGTACGTCATTTGAAAAGGTAGATACAAATCCGTATTTAGATAAGTTTTATGAGGACTTTGAAAAGTGGAGCTTCCATTTACAGGTGTATTTTTTAGCTGAGCGCTTTAAGGAGCAGAAGCGTATCTTTGAATATGGTGGCGGATTTATTCAGGACCGTTCAATCTACGAAGATACAGGAATCTTTGCAAAGATGCATTATGACAAAGGTACAATGAGCCCAACAGATTATGAGACTTATACAAATTTATTTGATGCCATGGTGATGACACCGTATTTCCCACATCCAGATTTACTGGTTTATCTAGAGGGACCAATTGATGCGGTAATAGGGCGCATTCAAGAACGTGGTCGTACGATGGAGCAGCAAACGCCGAATGATTATTGGATTGAGATGCATGAACGCTACGAAAACTGGATTAATAATTTTAATGCATGCCCAGTTCTACGTTTAGATATTAATGATTATGATTTATTAAAAAATCCTGAAGCAGTTGAATCAATTGTTAGCCGTATTAGTCATATGCTAAAACAAACAAGTCATTTACGAAAATAGGAAATAAACTATTCTTAAAATTAAACGTATAGTAAGGTAAACGGTGCGTTCTGGCCGAAAGAAATGTGATAGGTATGTAAAAAAATAAATGATCAAAAGACGTGAGACAATATGTAGCCAGCCTATTGTGTCACGTCTTTTGACATAGGAGGGATTACTATAAGAATAGCTGTATATTGCGGCTCTGGCTTAGGCTTAAACCCAATTTATGCGGAAAAGGCAGCCGAATTAGGGACTGTATTAGCGCAAAATGGCCATGGTGTCGTTTATGGTGGTTCAAACACTGGACTAATGGGAAAAGTGGCAGATGCAGTTTTAACAACTGGAGGAGAGGTTATTGGTGTGATGCCAACGCATTTACAGAAACGAGAAGTAGCACATGCATCGTTAACTGAGATTCACTTTGTTGAGTCTATGCATGTACGTAAAGCAAAAATGGTAGAGTTAGCAGATGCGTTTATAGCGTTGCCAGGTGGTGGCGGGACATTGGATGAATATTTTGAAGTGTTTACATGGGCACAAATTGGACTACATGAAAAACCAGTAATTTTATATAATGTTAACAGCTTTTATGATGCACTGCTACAGCATTTTAGGAAAATGTTAGAGGAAGGATTTATACGTGCAGAACAAAAATCGCTTATTCGTGTAGCTACTACATCGGAAGAAGTATTACATTTATTAAAAACATAGATAACAAGTGAACTGCCTCGTAAAAGTTAGACATCAACCTAACTTTTACGGAGGTTTTTTCAATATTTTGTTTTTGTAATTTTCAGATATATATTGAAATAGGAGATGAATTTTATTTACAATAATTGTGTAAGGCTTTCGTAAATCATAATAGGGGTGTTATCTATGACAAAGGTGGAAGTAAGTTTTAAGCATTTACCAACAACAGCTATTTCAGATGCTACAGGAGGACATACGAATTTACGTAGTGATATTAAACCGTTAGCAGATCATTTTAAAATTGCTGGTCGTGCGGTAACAGTGCGTTTACCAGATGGCGAAAACGGTGCGGTATTGGAAGCCATTCGGGCTGCTAGTGAAGGAGATATTTTAGTAATTGACGCTAAAGGGAATACCAATCGTGCAGTTGCTGGTGATTTTGTTCTTTCATTAGCGAAGGGGATTGGTGTACAGGGCTTTGTTGTAGATGGAGTTATTCGTGATATAGCAGCTATTCGTGAGCTAGACTTTCCAGTATTTTCTCTTGGCACAACGGTAGCAGCTGGCAATAAAAACGGTGGTGGCAAAGTAAATGTTCCTATTGCTATAGGGGGCGTTACTGTTCATCCTGGTGATTATGTTATTGGGGATGTGGACGGTGTCATTGTCGTGCCGCAGGAAGATGCAGAGCGTATTGTTGCAGCTGCTGAGGCAAAAATTGAAAAAGATGAATTACGCGCACAAGAAGCGCATGCAAAAGGGAAAGAATCTATTATTGCTTATTTAGATAAAGTTTTAACTTCTTTCAGCTGAAGTATCCAACCTCTATAGGTGGTAAGATGAATGCAGATTTAAGCTACTTTTCAGCGGGTGTCCAAACACCCGCTGAAATAGAGGAACTCAGTTTAAGAACGCCACGTCCTGTGGCAGCGACTGAGTGACCAACATCTTGTTAAAGCCTCCGGCGGATGTCACGGAATTATGCGGAGGCATAATGGATAAAGTAAAAAAATCCTCACGATGCCATCCATACATCGTGAGGATTTTTTTACTTTTTACGCTAAATTTTGATTGTCTTTAAAGTAATTTTTCATTTTATCTGTATCGAAACGGCCTTCCCATTTCGCCATTACTAATGACGCAAGTGAGTTACCAATTACGTTAACGACTGTACGTCCCATATCAAGGATACGGTCAATACCTGCGATGAATGCTAAGCCTTCGATTGGAATGCCGACAGTACCTAACGTTGCTAGAAGTACAACGAATGATACGCCTGGAACACCTGCAATCCCTTTTGATGTAACCATTAGTACAAGCATTAACGTAATTTGTTCACCAATGCTTAGGTGAATACCGTACATTTGAGCAATAAATAATGCAGCAATAGCTTGGTACAATGTTGAACCATCTAAGTTAAAGGAGTAACCAGTTGGAATAACAAAGGATACGATATCCTTTGGAGCACCTAACTTCTCCATTTTCATCATAACTCGTGGTAACACAGCCTCAGAACTTGCCGTTGAGAACGCTAAAATCAGTTCATCTTTTAATACTTTAATTAAGTAGAAGATGTTGATACCTGCGAATTTTGCCACAAGTCCAAGAACGACAAAGATAAAGAATAGCATTGTTGCATAAACAAGTATAGCAAGTTTACCTAGTGGTATTAGTGAAGCAAATCCATATTTGGAAACGGTTACACCAATTAAACCAAATACCCCAAATGGAGCGAATTTCATTACGAGGTTAGTTACCCAGAACATAGTATCTGCAACCCCTTGGAAGAAGCCTAAGACTGGTTTACCTCGTTCACCAATGGCAGCAACCCCTAACCCAAAAATTACAGAGAAGAAGATGATTGCAAGCATATTACCTTCAGACATTGCTTGAATGATATTTGTTGGTACGATACCTACAATAATATCAAATGGTCCTTCATGCTGTACCTCTTCAGTAGTGGTAACATATTTCGAAATATCCCCTTGAGAAAGTTCGTTCATGTTTAGACCAGCACCTGGTTGGAACAGGTTAGCGGAAAGTAAACCAACAATAATTGCTACTGTTGTAATAATTTCGAAGTAAATAAGCGATTTCCCGCCTAATCGTCCAAGCTGTTTCATGTCTCCAGTTCCAGCAACACCAACGATTAGAGTCGAAATAATAATCGGTACAACAATCATCTTAATTAGATGAAGGAAAATATCCCCTAGTGGTTGTAGATATGTTTCAACTTTGGGGTTTCCGTAAAAGATACCACCAACAACGATCCCTAAAATCAAACCGATTAAAATTTGAGCGGCTAAACTGATTTTAAATTTCTTTTTCAAAACCTTTGTACCCCCTGATATATTAAAATTTTTAGGACATGCCTTACTTTAATAATACGGAGGACTTATGGAATCCGACAAAATCCGAGAAAATTAATTTATTTTTGTTAAAATGTCTGAATATAATACCTGAATAAATTTCTTTATATTAACCTTTGCCTTGCGATTTTCGTGATCTTCTATCTGAGTCATAAGCTGGCGAATCTCTTTAAAGTCGAAGTATCGGGGTGCATAATATTCAAACTCAGAGTTTGTATAATCAACCACACCTAAATTAGCGAGATTGATCATCGCTGCTAGTATAGTACGACGCACACGTTGTTCAATGGCCTTACTTTCTTTCAAAATTTCATCTGGAGTAGACTTAGTAACAGCCGCGATTTCCTCATATAGCTCCTTTAATGGAGGGAGAGGTGCAATTTTGTGCTGATGAGCAAGCAATGTTTCGATAATTGCTATAATATCCTCGCTTCCGATTTCACCAACGATACCCATATCGTTTAAGATAGATTGAATATGATCACGTGACGTTGCTTTCTGATTTATTTGTTCACTTAAATCAATGTTTGTAAGGGATTGACGAATAACTAATAGCGAGTTTTTTAGGCGAAATTGTTCAGTTGTTTTACGTAAAACATTCTCAACCTCAATACGGTTTATAGGCTTATGAATAAAAAACTCTATCCCTTGCTCATATGCCTCGCCTACCATTTCCTTATTCACCACCTGCGAGATCATGATAAATTGACCCTCAAAACGATTTTGAATAAGGTGCTCGACTGTTGCGATGCCATCTAGTTTTGGCATCAGTAAATCGATAAGCACAAACTCTGGTTGTGTCATTAAAATTTGTGGAATGGCGTCCTCACCATTGCGAGCTTCCCCAATGACTGTGCCTAAACCACTTTCTTCAATAATTTGCTTTAGCATGACCCGACTTGCACGATCGTCATCTACGATAAAATATCTCATTTAAGTCTCTCCCGTTTGAATAGTCTGCGTAGGAATTGTAATTTTAAACATTGTGTTTCGATTGTTTGATTCAACGGATATTGAGCCATTTAATTTATTTACTAATTCAGCAACGTGTGAAAGACCAATGCCTGTTGCTGCGACACCATCAACATTGTATTTCGTGGTGTACCCAGGTTCAAAAATAATAGAGAGATCACTTTGTGAAATGCCCTTTCCGTTATCACATACTGTAATTACAGTATCATCCTGCAGTTTTTGAATATCAATAGAAATAACACCTTGTCCTTCAATTGCTTCTATAGCATTAGCTATTAAATTATTTAAAAGTGCAAGCAATGCAATATGTTCTTTAGTTTGAAAGTCAGTATCTATACTTATTTTAAACTCAATATCTATCCCGAGTAATTCAGCGTATTTACTATTACCTTCTTCTATATAATGTAATAATTCTGACAATCTAAGGGAGCCGAAACTCTTTTCACCAACAATTTTAGAAATACCTGCATAGATCCGTTGTGAATCTTTCTTTACTTCATGAATTTCCTGGGCAATATGTAGTGCCTGTAAGCTTTCTGCACGATAGCCTTGTGATTTTAATTGTCTGTATAAATCGAACCCGCTAGCTGTAATGGTTTCGATGTGGTTCATAGATTTTTTTAAATAAAGTGTTTCAACATATAAATCTGAGCCAATAGTAAGCATTTCCTGAACACGTTTTTTTTGCTCAGCAATTAAAATAGAGCTATAAATTCCAACAACAAAGAAACTACGCAATAAAGCAACTGCTAATAGTATAAGTAAATCATGAAGGAGTAAAAATGTATAAGAATTTATAAAGAAACGAAATAGTTGTTCCACTAAATTACTAAATACCTCACTAAATGCAACTAACAATCCAAGCATTAGTGGTCTTTCTCTATATTGATGAATGCTTAGTATTTGTAGGCATATTGCAAACAATATATAAAATGCAGCAGCAGGTAAATGTGTAAGCAAACTATCAACTAGTGGAACATCATGTAAAGAGTAATTAATGATAACCCGAAAAATGGTTGTCACCATACTCGTAGTAAATCCTGCTAAAATGATAGGCGTAGGTCTAAGTAAAGTACATAAAAAGAAAATAATACTTCCTAATCCAAAACGAAAGGTTGTATTAGCAAAAGGCGTTATTTTAATCTCACCACCAATAGCAGTTAAAATAGCAATTATGAAAATCCAAGCGAGGGAATTGCGAGATATAGAAATTTTCGAGTGCATTAAAAATCCTCCCTAATCAATATTAGTAGAGCTATAGTAAAGAAAAGATCCGCTAAAGAGTTTTTTAACATTCGACAGAAGTTGAAAGGCTACATGAATCGAAATCAAAAACATTTTCGACAATAATGTCTTTGGCTAATCTCAACTGTAAAATCTATGTTTTCCTTAACAATAAAAAAATACCACAACCTAAGCGGAAGTGGTATCTAGTAAGTGTTACATACAATTTTAAGCAAAAAAAAAACGGCTACGCTAGTAGTCGGAATTTAAAAACTGGAGGAGGTAGAGGGATTCGAACCCCCGCGCGGTGTTACCCGCCTGTCGGTTTTCAAGACCGATCCCTTCAGCCAGACTTGGGTATACCTCCATATTATATTGCTTAATGTCTTATCGACAAGAATTAATTTATCATGTTTTGAGATTGACGTCAACATTTTTTTTGAAAAATATTTATTTTTTTAATAATGATTGCTTATTTACATTGTTGATAGAATATTCCACATAAATATTATGTGCATTAAGTTGCAATTTATGAAAACAGTCAGTATACTAGTTATTGCCGTGCTAGGTGGGAAGGTAGCGGTGTCCTGTAACTCGCAATCCGCTCTAGCGAGACTGAATTCCTTTTTCGAGGCTGTCCGTATTGTTTGGTCTGCCTTTTGCACGTAGTGTTGACGATTGGGTCCTGCGCAATGGATACCCATGAACCATGTCAGGTCCGGAAGGAAGCAGCATTAAGTGGTCTTATTCATGTGCCGCGGGGTTGCCTAATCTGAGCTAACGACAAGAGTAACGCTTATGTGCGGCTGTCGAAGAAAGGTGCACGGCATTAAATTGCCAATTCAAACGCATCCGTCTACAATAGGCGGATGCGTTTTTTTGCATTCATATAATAATAAAGAGTCAACTTAAGTTTGTTGAAAAAAGGTAACACTATTTTATAAATAATGAGGCAAATGTTATAATAGAAATATTCTATTTAATGAAGAAGGGGAGAGGAAACCATTGACGTATCAAGCATTTTATCGTGTGTATCGACCGCAATCATTTCGGGAAATGTCTGGTCAAGCGCATGTCAAAAGAACGCTACAAAATGCTCTCCTAGCGGATAAAACAACACATGCCTATTTATTTTCTGGTCCGCGTGGAACCGGGAAAACAAGTACAGCTAAAATTTTTGCTAAAGCTTTAAATTGTGAGCATGCACCGGCAAACGAGCCTTGCAACGAATGTACCACGTGTTTAAGCATTACAGATGGCTCGCACCCAGATGTGATTGAATTTGACGCAGCATCTAATTCACGGGTTGAGGAGATCCGTGACATCATCGAGAAAGTCAGATTTGCCCCTGCAAGTTGCAGATACAAAGTGTATATCATTGATGAAGTGCATATGCTTTCTACAAGTGCTTTCAATGCACTATTAAAAACATTAGAAGAACCACCTCCACATGCTGTATTTATTTTAGCGACAACAGAACCCCATAAATTGCCTGCAACCATAATCTCGCGTTGTCAGCGCTTTGATTTCAAACGTCTTTCGACCAATGATATTATTGAGCGCATGAAGGTTGTCTTAGAGGATATTAACCTAGCGTATGAGGAACAAGGCTTGAAGGTAATTGCACAATCAGCAGCTGGTGGTATGCGTGATGCTTTGAGTTTATTAGATCAGGTCGTATCTTTCAGCGGTGATGAGCTGAAGCTTGAGGATGCATTACTGGTTACAGGTTCAATCAGTCAGGAAGTTTTCTATGACTTAGCAGAAGCTTTAAAAGTAAAAGATGTCGCACAAATGCTTGCACTGCTAGAACAGCTTATTGCTGATGGAAAGGATCCTCTTCGCCTTTCAGAAGACTTAATTACATTTTTCCGTGACTTATTATTATTACAAACGAGTGATGATTTGGCTGAACTATTAGAGTTGGTATCACCAGAGGAGAGAGTATTTACATTAGCGCATGATTTTGCACCAGACTTGCTATATGGCTACATTGATATATTAGCGAAAACACAGCAAGAAATGCGGTTCTCCCATCATACAAAGATTTACTTAGAAACAGCGCTACTTAAGATGGTACAGTTTTCTGGTGGGATAGTTAGTCAAACAACCATTTCAGGTGAAGCAGCAATGAGCCCTGAGCTTGCTCAAAAAATTGTAGCACTTGAGCAAATGGTGCAACAATTGTCAGTACAACTACAAGCTGGTACCTCTGTACAATCGATGCAAGCACCAAAAGAACAACGTCCCCGAGCTAAAAGTCCGAATGGCTATAAAGCACCAACAGGTCGTATTCAAGAGGTACTTAAGGATGCAACTAAACAAGATGTACAACGAGTTAAATCAGTTTGGGCACAGGCATTAAGCCAAATGCAAAAATCTCAGTCAGCTCTTTTAGCAGAAGCTGAACCTGTTGCGGCATCTTCAAGTGCTTTTGTGTTAAAATTCAAGTATGATATTCATTGTCAAATGGTTGCTGATAATCAATCTCTAAAAGCTCAATTCACACAATTAATTGCAGGGCAAACTGGTACTATGTACGAAATGCTTTGTACACCTGAAGAGACCTGGATGAAATTGCGTGAAGAGTTTATTCGTGATCATGGCTTACAGCAGGAAAAAAAATCTCAAGTAGAGACCAATCACGAAGTGGAATTATTAGAACCACCACCGGCAGAAATGCAGGAAGAGCCGTTTATCGACGATGCTCAACCACTTGCTTCACAAGATCCACTAGTGACGGAAGCGGAAAAATTGTTCGGTAAAGAATTTATTGAAATTGTTGAAGATTAATCATTTAGGAGGAATACGATTATGCGTGGAATGGGAAATATGCAAGGTATGATGAAGAAAATGCAAAAAATGCAAAAGGAAATGATGGAAGCTCAAGAGGCTTTAAATGCAGAGCAATTTGAGGGTGCTGCTGGCGGAGGTATGGTGAAAGTAACTGTAACTGGTCAACGTGAAATTGTAGAGGTAAATCTTGATCCATCAGTAGTAGATCCAGACGATATCGAGATGCTACAAGATTTATTCGTTGTTGCTGCAAATGAAGCACTGAAAAAAGTGGATGAAAAAACAAATGCAACAATGGGTAAATTCACTCAAGGCATGAACCTTCCATTCTAGGAGGTAAATAAATGTACTACCCAGAACCAATATCCAAACTAATTGATAGTTTTATGAAATTGCCAGGTATCGGGCCGAAAACCGCGGCTCGTCTGGCGTTTTTTGTGTTAACAATGAAAGAGGATGATGTTTTATCCTTTTCTAAGGCTTTAATCGATGCTAAACGAAATTTAAGCTACTGCTCTGTGTGTGGTAACATAACTGATGTAGATCCATGTCATATTTGTACCGACAAACAACGAAATAATTCTATTATTTGTGTTGTTCAGGATACAAAAGATGTAATCGCTATGGAGAAAATGCGTGATTACAATGGTATGTATCATGTGCTGCAGGGAGCTATTTCACCTATGGACGGTATTGGCCCAGAGGACATTAATGTTGCATCACTGTTAGTTCGTTTGCAAGATGAGACTGTTCAGGAACTTATTTTAGCTACGAATTCTACTATTGAGGGAGAAGCAACAGCTATGTATATTTCTCGGCTAGTGAAACCATCTGGCATTAGGACTACACGTATTGCCCATGGATTACCGGTAGGTGGAGATTTAGAATATGCAGATGAAGTTACGTTATCGAAGGCAATGGAAGGTCGCCGAGAGTTATGAGTGAGGGATTAATATGTTCTTCCGTAATAAAGGAAAATTAAAAAAAGAATTCGATGACAAGCTCGTGAATCTTATGAAAGAAACTAAAGAGGATTTGCAGCAGGCCAAAATAATTGAAGAATTACTAGACGACTATGATTTAGAAGTGATTGCTCAACGTAAAGCAGCCGAGAGTATACATTTTTATTTATTCAAAGAAGCTAGAATTAGAAGAGTATTGATTAAATAATAGTCATTTAAATTCATAGAAGCAAAACAGGAAACATAAACTTTCATAATTATATTGTTAATTTAAGGAGGAAACCATGTGTCGTGGTTAGTAATTATGAGTTTTTGTATACCTGTAGTGCTTCTTTTTCTTTATATAATAATAAGACATGCTAAGTTGGGTAAAATTTTAGAAGGAATATCTGTATTTTGGTTTAGATTAGCTTTTGCCTTTCTTCTATTATTTATAATTCACTTGGGCATAAGTTATGCCGGCTATAATATACCTATTAATCTATTTTCTGTTCTAACAATTGCTATACTAGGTATCCCAGGTGTACTAGGAATAACGGCTTTAATATTTTTTTTATAAAACACTTGTAAAAAGAAAATATTGTGGTATAGTATTAAGAGTCGCTAAGATAACTATTGAAAAACAAATGAATTAAATATTTTAGTTGTTGACAACTGGTTATTGGTGTGATATTATATAAGAGTTGCTGTTGCGAAACGGTGACGATATGAACCTTGAAAACTGAACAAGCAAAACGTAATCAATAAAGTTTTTAGTAGCTAACCTTGAGTTAGTGAACAAAACAAATTTTGGACATC
>NZ_JBIWDH010000053.1:0-23588 GCF_044761885.1 Lysinibacillus sp. NPDC097231
GAAAAGACTATGTAAAAACTGTGATAAAAAAATTTTTTATCACTCTTAAAAACGGGTCAAACCGTTGATATATCAACATTTATAGAGGGAGGAATAGACGCCAACATGACAAGTTTATTGCGCTATCAATTTATCAATTATTTAAGGACCTATAAATATGTTCCACCTTTTTCAATTTTCGTACTATGTCTTGTTGTCAACTATACCTTTATTCCGAATCCAATATTAAATAGCTATTCGTTTACAGCTATCCTTCTCTTTTTTCTAATGGGATGGTTTACAATCACACTATTTCACGCCGAAGACGAAGGACAAAAAGTAATAACAACACTTCATGCCAAAAGTCGCACACAATATAATTTAGGAATTTTTATAATTTGTGTACTCATTGGTTTATTCTTAAGCTGTGTATCAGTGATCTACCCTACTCTAATTGGCGCCTTTGGAGAAAAACCAAGATTTATACATCAATTACTAGGATTTCTCTCTCATTTTAGTTTAGCTGTACTAGCTATCGCACTTTCAGCTATTTTTACGAGAGAACTCGTTAAAAACAAGCAAAATACTTGGTGGGGTGTACTTGCCATTTTAATTGTATCTGTCGTCATCGCTACTTTAAAAGAGACAATTCTGCAGATCAAGGGACTAATTTGGCTGCTTCCACCTGTCCGTCTTTCATTGGAAATGATGAGTTCAGAAGATTCAATAACGTCAATACCGAGCATTTTTTATTGGCGATTTGCTTGAATTTTCGTCTATGCAAGCTTCGTCATCATGTTGTTCTTCCTCCTATCAAATCGAAAAAGGAGGTAAATTTCTTAAGAAGGAGAATTCTTATGGTTAAAAAAGCTAAGGTGCTCATTATAGAAGATGAAAGTGCTATTGCCAATATCCTGAAGGACTACTTAAGCGTCAACCATTTCGATCCTCATATCGTTACAACTGGTCATGAGGCAATCCATTATATGAAAGAAACCTTTCCTGACTTCATCATACTTGACCTTTCTCTCCCGGATTGCGATGGTATCGAATTATGTCGCCAAATTCGTGAAAATAGTAATGTTGCTATACTAATTTTAAGTGCCCGTAACAGTGACACCGATAAAGTTCTTGGCTTGGGATTCGGTGCAGATGATTATATGACAAAGCCATTTTCTTTAAGTGAGCTTGTGGCAAGGATAAATGCACATTTGCGGAAACAGGATAGATGGCTACAGGACAATGTGAGCCAGATGGATATTATTCAAATCGATCATATGGAAATCAATAAAAATGAATATACTTTTTCACGTAATAAAAAGCACGTTCCCCTATCAGCTAAGGAATTTGATCTCCTATTTTTTCTAATGAAAAATCGTAATCAGGTTTTCTCCAAAAATCAGTTACTTGATGCTATTTGGGGCTATGACACATACGGTGATGAAAATACGATAACGGTTTATATTAGACGTCTGCGTGAAAAAGTTGAAATTGATCCGTCTTGTCCTGTTTATATTCAAACTGTTTGGGGCGTTGGCTATAAATTTAGTACTCAAAACCATTCGTAGGAGAGCACAATGTACGTAAAAAATTGGATGAAGAAATGGTTATGGTCGACACTAATCTGTGTTTTACTGTTGTTTATTTGTATCCTCACATTATTTTTCACAAATTTTCATCGCAATAATGAGGAACCACAAAATGAATATGTGATCAATCAAATTCGTTTAAAAGTAAATGAACAATTATTGTACATAGAAGATCATTTTACAAGTTTCGAACATAATTTAAATTTACGCAATTCCCTAAAAGAAATGAGCAATAGCGAAGGAATAGATATTACTGTTGTTCAATTAGATGGGAAAGTTATTGTTAATTCAATCGAAGGAGATATTTCACAGTTTATCAGCTTACAAGAGGATTTACATTATGATTTATTTACGTCTCAACAACAACCAGGGATCATTAAAATCGCCTTTCCTATAATTAACCGGACAAATGAACAACTAGGTAACGCCATTTTCACCATTGACAAAGATGAGCTCTTACCCGTTAAAAAAACTAATCCTAGCAATTTTATAATTTTACTCACAAGTGGCTTTTTATGTTTTTTAATGATAGTACTTGCCTTGTACATTGTACAGAAGTCTAAAAAAGAGATTTTACTTCCTTTAAATCATTTGAAAAAAAATTCCGAAGAAATTATCAAAGGTAATTATGAACAGAAAACCGTATATTCACGGGCAGATGAAATCGGTGAATTGTGTGCAGTATTTGATCAAATGCGCCTGGAAATAAAAAATCTTACTATTCAACGAGATGAACAAGAACAAAACCAAAAAAAGCTTATATCTAGTATTTCCCATGAAGTAAGGACACCTCTAACAACAATAAAAGCTTATTTAGATGCTATTTCTGAGGGAATTTGTCCTGACATGGATTCGCTTATGTCGTATATTCAAACTATGCAGACAAATACTGAAAAAATGTCCAGGTTAATTGATGATTTATTTATTCACACGTTGAAGGAACTTGGACATATCCCGGTTAACTTAACAGAGCAATATAGCAAAAATGTTTTTACAAATATTTTGCATCCCATTCGTCATTACGTCCAAACGACTGGCATTCATTTTATAGAGCCAGAGTATATCCCTAATGTACTTATTCAAGTAGATAAGCATCGACTAGAGCAGGTAATTTCAAACCTTATTACCAATGCACTTAAGCATACTACTAAAGGGGATTCAATAACAGTTTCCATCAATATCGAAAACCAATTATTATGCATTAACGTAATAGATAATGGTAATGGAATATTGCCTCAGGACATGCCCTTTATTTTTGAACGCTATTTCAGAGGTATTCAAGCTACAGGTGAGACTGCTGTAAAAAATGAAGGAGCAGGACTCGGATTATCTATTTGTAAGCATATTATGGAAGCACATAATGGTTCTATTTCATTTAAAAGCAAGCAAAATGTAGGAACAACATTTACATTGACCCTTCCTATTATTTAAATATTTGCTCCAAAACACCTTAAATTAAAGGATAATTTCAAAAAGTTAAGAATATAAGTAATGAAAGTCAAAAAGAATTGGAGAGTGAAGACATGATTCATGACATAGAGGAATATGTAAAATATTTAGATGGTGTTCATAAACGAACGATGCAATATATGAAGGCAATGCCTGATGAACTTTTAGATTGGAAACCTTCAGAAGATAAATTTTCTACAGGCGATTTATTGCGACATATCGCATCGTCTCGTTTAATGTTTCTTGGTATATTTGAACATGGCTCGTGGACTTACGCAGGACATGATATTAGTAAGGGGGCTTCTCTTGACGATATTTCAAATTATTTAGAGTCATGTCAGGTTACATTAACAGAGGGTCTATTGAAAATGGGCAACGATGTATTGTCAAAAAAGGTTCCAACCCTTCATGGCCATGAAGTTAGTGCTTGGAGAATACTTATGTCAATTCCCGAACATGAAATCCATCATCGTGGACAAATCTCTACATATTTACAAATGAACAACATTGAACCGCCTCAAATTTTCGGATTAAAAATTGAGCAAGTGAAAACATTATAATTTTATGAAAGAGCTTTGGACATCATCTTTATTATTAAAAGTCAAGTTTTTTAAGCTGAAACTATTATAAATAGTGAATTCTTATTTAATGTCACACATTATATGTATAGAAATTAAAAGGATAGAAGAGCTTAAATAAAATTCGCTCTATCTATCCTCTTTTTTACCACAAATGACCCTATTTACTACAACAATTAAATCAATTTAATGTTGCAGTAATTTAAAAGGAACTTATATGTAGTTAAAAAAAAGATTTAAATATCCTGTGTTGATATGCAGGATATTTTCTTATTCCACAATCGGGCCATATTGTTGAGGAAGGACTTTCAAAAGAAGATGGAGAATTACTAAATAAATACATTTTTATAGGAGGGAGTATTTGAGTTCTAACCCAACGTTGCCACTAACGCAGAATGAAAAAACAAAACTTAGAAAATCTAAAGTGAAAATTAGTAAAGTACATACTTTTAGCATCGACAAGTTAGTTCAAATGATGGATATTTCAGTTGAAAAAGCAAGGATTATAAAAGGTTTAGCCGAATTTCAAAATGTACCATCTATTGGTTATAAATTAGCTGAAAAACTGGTATACAAATTAAACATTTATTCATTAAACGAAATAAAAGATAAAAATGGTGCCGATTTATTTGATGAATTAGAGCAGCGTTTAAATGTATGGACAGATAGCTGTGTAGAGGATCAAATTCATTGTGTTATTAACTATGCGAATGATTCAAATAGTAGTTTGCAATGGTTTGATTTCACAAATGAGAGAAAGAATTATCGAGAAAAAGTAGGTTATCCAGAGACGAGACCTAAAACAGCTTGGTATGAAGGAGAAAAAAATGAAAACAAAACTAGCACATGTCAGAGTTAATGTTAAAAATTTGAATGCAGCAATTGATTGGTATACGATTAAATTAGGGTTTAAAGTATCTGCTACATGGCCACCTGACAAACCTAACTATGCCCATTTTGAATTAGATTACGGAGCTACATTCGCTATAATGGAAGATCTTAATTATCCGTCACACGGGCGCTTTAATTTTAATGTAACAGATGTTGATTCATTATGGGTTAAATTAAAAGACAATGTTAATGTAATCGAAGAATTAGTATCTACACCTTATGGGACAAACAAATTCACCATTAGTGATTTAGATGGTAACGAATTAGGGTTTGTTCAAGAATCTAAAAGCTAATTAATATTCAACAATCGGGCGCGATTCTTCAATATGAAGATCGCGTTTTTCAGTTTGAATAACCGTCTTTTATTGGAACTACTATATAATAATTTATTCAATCAAAAGTTGTATGTTAATATTCTCTTACTTATTTTACTATTTAAAATATAACTATCGAAGGAGTTTTGATATGATTAGAGGATTATATGAAGCGCATTTACCTGTGAGTAATTTACAGGAATCGATTAAATTTTATCAAAAGCTTGGTTTAGAACTAGCAAGCGAACAAGAAAAGCTGGCTTTCTTTTGGATTGTAAAGGGGGAAAGTTGGTTAGGTCTTTGGGAAAGTGAGACTGTAAACCTTCCATATCACCCATCAATTCGTCATTTAGCATTTAAAGTAGACAAGAGTGAAATTGAGAAAGTGAAGGAGTGGCTAGAGTCTGTAAATATCGAAATACGCTCTTCTTTTGGTTTCTCCCCAGAGATGCAACCGTTAGTATTTAAAAATAATCCACATCATGCAGCTGTATATTTTTACGATCCTGATGGCAATTCGTTAGAACTAATAACACCATTAGATATGGAACTTCCTGATAACGAAAAAATGATGACGTTGGTAGATTGGAAAAAGAAACACATGAAATAAACAACGCTTACTTATCAGTACCGTTAATGTTTAATTGTTCAGATGATGAAACGGTTATTGTTTGAAAAGATGTAATTAGAACAAGGGAGAGTGTAAAAACAATATCCTTTTCATTTTCCTGTATATTACCTCTTTACGGTATTCAATTAATTGTATTATTACCTTTATTGAATAAAGTATGTATTTATTGAAGTAACGAGGGCTTTAGTCGAGGAAGAGACAGCAATCGTTGTCTCTTTTTACTACTTAAATGATTCAAAATGAGCTGTATCAGTAAGAATCAGTCTTTGGACAAGTTCTTTTTTGATAGTTTCATAAACATTCTATGAAGAATATCAAGGTTACGGTCGGGTTTTAGTTTCCTGAAATCAATGTCCAAATCTAAGTTGTTTTGCGGTTTTGTAGCCCGTAGCGGATATCAGTGCCTCCTAATGGATAAAAACGGATAATCAACACACTTGTAATAATTTATTAATAATTTAATAAGGACCTTATAATAATTCCCCCTTACACTAATAGATAAATTCAATTGAAGGAGGTATTCTCGTGGCAAAAGAGGTACTTATTCGCGCTCAAAATCTATGTAAGACATTTTCCACAGGGAGTGAACAATTTCATGCAGTAAAAAATATTAATATTGAAATATATAAAGGAGATTTTACGGTCATTATGGGAAACTCCGGTTCGGGTAAATCAACACTGCTTTATCTTTTAAGTGGTCTTGATTCCATTACGGCCGGTGAAGTTTATTTTCATGGAGAAAGGCTAGATACATTTACTGAACAGCAGTTAGCTACATTTCGCTCTAAAAAAATTGGTTATGTCTATCAAAGTAGTAATCTCATTCCGGATATGACATTGCTAGAAAACATCACCATCCCAGGATACATTGCAAAATATCCTAAAAAAGAGGTGATCAAAAAAGCGGAGATGTTATTAAATAAAATGGGACTTGAAGAGCAACGAAATCGTTTACCCTCGCAAACATCTGGTGGACAGCAACAAAGAGCTGCTATTGCTAGAGCATTAGTCAATGACCCAGAGATTCTGTTTGCAGATGAACCAACAGGTAGTTTAAATTACGATCAAGGTGTAGCTGTCTTAGATATTTTAACGAATTTAAACAAAAAGGGTCAGTCTGTCGTAATGATTACGCACGATATAAAAGCAGCCTGTCGTGCTAATCGGCTTATTATCATTCAGGATGGAAAAATTGGAGGTATTTTAAACTTCGATCAATACGATGATGCTAGCATACAAGAGCGTGAACATATTATCTTTTCTTACGTCGCGGGAAAGGAGTAAAAAATGCACGCCATACTTACACTTTGTTTTGCAAATATCAAAAAAAGAAAAGTCCAAAATGTACTATTAGCAATCCTAATTATGCTATCTACCCTTTTATTAGCTACCTCTGTAACCATTATTATGAATACAAGCAACATTTTTGAAAAAACCCATCATGATTCAAATGGTGCTCATCAAATTTTAACGATGGGCAAGGATATTCATAATCCAGTCACTGTCAACAATTGGTGGCAAGAGCAACAAGGAGTAACTGCCTCGAATCTCATTCCTTATAGAAATTTATCTGGCTTCACAGATGGTGTAAAAACGTCAAATCTCTACTTATTCATGATGAACACACCAAAAACGCCCTTTGCTATTGATCGATTACTATTTTCAGAGGGTAAAAATCAGGACTATCCTACTGAGGGAACGATTTGGATTCCCACATCGATGGCTTCTACTTCGAATATTTCACTTGGAGATACTATTGAATTTAACACCGGCGAAAAAGCTTTTACATTAAGTGTTTCTGGTATAGTTGTAGATTTGCCATTTGGTGGACCCTTTACAACGAATGCTCGTATTTGGATGAACGACTCCGACTATCATAAACAATTTGATACGATGATAGGGTCTGAACAATATATGATGGCTCTTCGCTTTGATGATTATCAGCAAAGTGCAAACTATTGGATAGAATTCGAAAAATTTTTAAACTGCCCCTACCTTGAATCAAAAATGGAATACGTGGATCTCTATTCGTTTTATTTAATTATTAATAAAATTATCGGCTTTATCATGATCGCTTTTGGTATAGCAATGTTATTCATTTCATTGTTTATTATTGGCTTTAGTATTTCAGATGCCATTTTAACGAACTATAAAACGATTGGTGTCATTAAATCTCTCGGACTTACTTCTCGAAAAATTAGTGCGACCTATGTTTTACAATTTGCTTTATTATCTGTGGTTTCGATTATTCCTGGCCTTATTGCCAGTACAATCCTTTCCAGAGTGATCATAGAAAGCTCTTTATCTTATTTAAAGTCCGGAAAACATTTAACGATTATTCAAGATTTTAGAATCACCATGCTACTTGCTGTCATAATCCTTGTCATTATTATCCTTACCGCGTTCATTTACTCAAACAAAACACGCCACGTTGAACCCGTACAGGCAATTAAATACGGTATGTCAGAATTTGCAAACAATAAAGTTAATCGGCGTTTAAACAATTCTAATCGTCTTTCTAATGTAGTTAATTTGCCGATTCAACTTCAAATTGGCATTAAAAACGTTACCAAAAATATGAAAAGTTCCATTCTTATTATTGTTCTTACAGCCATTACTTCTGCTATTTTAGTGTTTAGTGCAGTCATTTTGAATAGCTTTATTTCCATCAAACAAAACACACCAGCATGGGGCTACGATTCATCACATGTTGTAGTAACGGTTAATAATGATGCAACTTTTTCAAAACAACAGTTTGAACAATTTTTACGCTCCGATGAACGCATTAAAAATCACGCTTGGCTAGATCAATTTACAGGGGTACTCCCTAATGAACCCAATCAACCGTTAAATATTAATGTCAATTCTATTGAAGGTAGTTTTGATGATGCTGGATACGAGACAATTTCTGGCCGTAATCCTGTAAATAAAAATGAAATCGCCATTGGCATTAATGTCGCGAAGGCTTTACACAAAAATTTAGGGGATATTGTGGAAGTCTATATCGAAGGCAAGCAGCATCATTTGATAGTTACTGGTATTTATCAATCGATAGCAAATATGTCTTATTCAGCGAGAATTACCGCTGATGTTATCAAAGTTTATAACGCTACCTATTCTGCTTCAAAACAAAGTATGATCAATTTGGTAGATGAGACATTATCAGCTCAAATCGTTGATGATTTTAATAAAAACTTTAAAAGCTCTGTCAAAGCTGACACACAACAAACATTATTAGATGATGTCTTTAAAGAAGTGGTCGCTATTTTTATACTCCCATTATCTGTTATCGGAATTTTATTCATCGCTGTAACATTCATCATTATTTTTAGTGTTTCTAGAATAAACGTAAGAAAAGAAAGCGGAACTTACGGAATTTTTAAATCTATTGGTATGACCTCTAATACTATTAGATGGTCGGTTACATCAGGAATTCTGTTTCTTTCAGTACTAGGGACTATATTCGGGATTTTTATCGGTGTAAAAGTAATACCAGTAGCTTTACAAAGTATTATTTTAGAATATGGCTTACTGGAGTTACCCCTTGCGATAAATTGGCCAATAACCATTGGATTATCTCTCTTAAGTGTTGTGGCAGCCTGTCTTGGTTGCTGGATATCAACGAAAATAATCGCCAAAACCTCACCACGAATTTTGCTTGTTGACTAAAAAACTGCCCTTACTCTAAAAAGGAGCGAGGGCAGTTCATCTTTTCATATCTTACTATTCTTTCAATTCAATAACGATCGGTTCAAGATTTATTTCTTTAAAGTCCTCTACCTCTACAGTGCTATTTCTCACAACAGTTTCGCCAAAAGCATTCTTTTCCTCTATTGGTTCATCATCATTTACAGATGACTTCATGAGCCGGACATATGGCATAATCTTCAGTGTAGCTGCCCTTTCGTCAACTTTTCCAAACGTCTTACCTGTACGAATATCATTTGGATAACCGCGACCCCCATGATTCAAACCATCGTAGTTATTCCCCATATCATCTGTCATTTTAAAGTCTAGGTCGATATTATCCCAATAATCTAAAATATGTTGATCTAATTGTTGCCTTACATATACAATGGTGGACATCGGTGTATGGGTGATTTGTCTAATTGTCACGTTGATACCATCAAGAGACGAAGATTTATTCACTATTTGCGTATACTTTGAGGTTGCCTCTACAGAAAAAGCAAAACGCCAGTGACCATTAATAATTGTATTTGATTTTTCCATCAATATTTTATCAATATCCCATACTAAGTATGCTGTATCCCCAACATTTGTTCCGAAATTCCCAACTGTTAACAAACCAACATAGTTGTAATCGTCTACTCTTTTTATTTCCGAGCCCCATGCCATGCCATCTGCATCCTTTAAAGATGAAGAAGTATCGTGAATTCTTAGTTGTTCACCTAATTTCTTTTTACTCTTGAGAGAATAGGTTATAAAAATTGTTTCACCATCGTAAAGGGCATCATTAATGGTAATCTCCACACCCTTGCTCACCTCAGATAAATCTATAGCTGTTGAAAATTCTTTATAATTTTCATAAAGAAAAGATCTATTTTCATCTATAAATTGAAAGATGTTCCTCACAATGGGAATACTTCCTGCATGGGCTGGAAAAGTATATCCTATTATTGCCCCTGACAATCCTATAAAAAGCATTGCCACTGCTATTTGCCGCCATCGTTTCACTCTTTTTTTCTTTTTCTTTAAGCTTTGTTTCAATCGTTTTTTTACCTGCGCTTTTTCAAAATCACTAACATCAAGTTCGATAAATTCCTTCTTATCTAACTGCACGTCATTGAAAAATTTATAAATTCCCTTCATGTCAGATTACCCCCAAGCTTTAATTCAATTGCTTGCTGCTGTAATTTCTTCTTGCCTCGATATATGCGATTATCAACAGCTGCACCTGTCAAACCAACTTGCATTGCAATATCCTTTGTGTTCATACCAATGAAAAATTTCATGATAAATATTTTTCGATCTATAGCATCGAGTGTGTTAATTAATTTTACTAATTCTTCTTGATTTTCAAGCTGAATGACCACTTCCTCAACTGAAGGGTCGATTAGTAAGTCTGGGTGCTCAGAGGATACTTCTCTATTCTTTACTGCTCGTCGGTAATAATCGAAAGCTTTAAACTTAGCAATGACACAAAGCCACTTTCGAAAATCATCATTGTCTCCCTTAAATTGCTCAATGTTGTCCCAAATACTTAAAAAGATATCATTGATACATTCTTCAACAATATAATCCTGCTGCAATGGTGCAAGCACCTTATAAATAACACCTTTCACAAGCGATAAGTACTGATCCACGACATATTCAAGGGCATCCTCTTTCTGTCGTTTTAATCTCTTGATAAAATTCTTCTCATTCGATTTCATGGCACCAATTCCTCTCAACTTCTTGTATAGGCCTCTACATCCTATACAACGAACATATCAAGCATTTTCTCTCAAAAAAAAAAAAAATGAATTCCTTTATACGCAAGGAATTCAACTTTTTTTATTCTGTAAAAAAATCTTCTTCTGAAATAACCTCTATATTATTTCTTCTTAGCAAAGCGGTTGTGACACCTACACCGCTTGCTTTTGTATGATTGAAATTACCATTATAAATCATTGCACTGCCACAAGATGGACTATACTCTTTTAAGATAACCTTAGTCGCTCCAAGTTCAAGTGCTTTATGTAAAGTTTCATAGGCACCCTTTAGATACAGCCCCGTTACATCACGGCCAGACCTTTCTACTACAATCGCTTTTCCATCAAGAACATCTTTTCCATCAAGAACATCTTTTCCATCACCGCCAACTATTTCAGCGGGCTCACGAGGAGTAGTAAAGCCACCCATCAATTCAGGGCACACAGTTACAGCCTTATTTTCTAGTACAAGCTGTTGTATTCTTTTATCTAAACTATCTGTACCGTTATAGCGTACCTTTAATCCTGCTAAGCAAGCACTTATTAATATCATTTGTTCACCTCATTTTCTCTTATAAATATTACTATAGCTCACTAAAAAAGTCCGTCAACAGCTTCACACTGCCAAACGGACTTATCTTATAGGAATAATTGAATACTCCCCTCTTTAATTTTACAGAGCTGCGGCCCATAAAATGTTCTTAAAATAAAGCCACTCTCTTTATTCATCAAGTAATCTTTCAATAAAAAAGCACCGACTCCTGGAATCTCAATTTGGGGATCAATTGTTATCCTTGAATCTGCTAACAAATTACTGATTTCATGTAGCAAAACCTCATCGATAACCTCCAAACAAATAAGTAAATCTAAATCACTCGTTATAGAGGTTACCTGAATACCTGTAGCTAGCTCGAAGCCCACGCTTCCAGTAGCTCCCCATTTTATTGTATATGGATCGAATTTATGGCGAATATCATTTAATAACGAATAAAAGCGATTGTTCTTAAAATGAGCTAATTGCTCTATTAATGAATAGGGCGTAATAATCTCTAAGATATATTGCTTATCAATTGCTGTCCCATGTCTTTCATGTCGAGCATTTCCTCGCAGTCCAATTGGCACTAATTGCTTAGTAATTGGGGCTCTGCGTACAACTCCATAGGAAGTAGCTGCTGGGGAGTGCGCCACCCACGCTGGAATCGTTGTCTGATCATAAAGTTGATTTACAGATGAGAACTTCACGATATCGTGAACATTTATTTCCATTGCTCATCAATCTTTTCACGTACTTTTATAGACGCTTGACGTCCAGATGATTTGGCGATATCAGAATGAAGACGATTTGCTAGGCTCGTACTACCTTTAGCTATAATATCCTCATGGGCATCTTGAATCGACTTCAGCACCTGTTTAACATCTTCCTTATTAGGTTTTATGGCATTAATACCATCAATAAGTTGATATACTGCACCAAGCTTGTAAAAGGACTGAATATCATACGCCATCGAAGGAACATCTTTTGAGAATTCATCAAGCTCTTCAATTGTTCGTTGTGTAATAAGCGCAGCAGATTTTTTGGACATTACATGCACATTCACACCCTCGTCATTGAGAGCTATTAAGCGATTTGCCTGCATCCCATGAGCTAAAAACGCTCCAGAAATAGCATTACCGACTAACACTGCTACGATTGGATGACCAGCTATTCTCGCGCTAGCATATGCATTCACTGCTGCTGAACACGCTAGATAAATACCAAAAAGTTCCTCATGATAGCCAAAAGCCTGGCTTGGAACATCAACAATTGGCACAATCAATCTCTTGTTCTCTTCTGCTTGATCCTCTTTAATGGCTTCATGAATATACTTCGCAAGTGCCCATCCTTCAAGTAAACCAACTTCACCGTTTCGTGCGCGATAGTATGGATTATCTGGATTTGGGACAACTGTAATAAAACGAGCCTTTTTGCCTTGCACTTCACCATCTGCAACGAGCACAGAAGGAATTTCACTTATAGACGCGGCATTGTTCGTTAAAGCATTAAACCAACTTCGACCACGACTAGCAACAGTTGTTGTCGGCTGAGGTAATGACTGATCAGTTACGTTGCCTAGCGTCTTTAAAATATCAGTAGCTCGGTTAGGTAGAATTTTTTCTTCTATATTTAGCGATTTATATAATGCTAAAAACTCATTATATTTTTTGACACGATGTTTGCATTCCACTTTCCCGCTCCAAATGTCTTTAATTGCCTGCTGGAAATTTGACACATCGTCCTCGACAATTATATCTGCTAGACCTGTTTCAGTTCGAATTGCGCCGCCAATCATTTGCCAAATGAGCTGTTTGTTCTTTGCATCAAGCTCTCTAATACCCGCCTCTTGTTCAACAACCTCAGGTCCGTTCATGCCTAAACGACCCTCTCGTGTCATAATAAGCGCGCTACATAAACCAGCTGTTAATGACATTCCTCCAAAAGATCCAATTTTCCCTGGTACAATTCCAATTACTGGAACATATTCGCGGAGCTCTACAATCGCAGCACTAATCTCGGCGATGGATAATAGGCCGTAGTTTGCCTCTTGTAAACGTACACCTCCTGTATCATAAATAATAATCGGATAAATGAGTTGTCCTTTTTTACATTCGGATACAAGTTTCTCTAATGTTCCAGCTAGCTTTGCACCAGATACTTCACCAATACCGCCGCCCTGAAAGCTACCCTCGATTGAAATAACAACAGCTTGTTTTTCACCTAGCGTCCCTTTGACAATAATCATGCCATCATCATATTGGGGTACAATATTTTGTGCAGTTAAATGAGGTGATTCAAAACGATCAAAAGGTCCTAAAATTTCGTACCCTGCATCTAGAATCGAAAAAGCACGCTCACGCGCATAGCTCTCTACTAAACTAGTCGTTAGTGTCTTAAGCATTTTTGCCCACCTCCAGTGCTTGTGCTAATCGGATGGATACGACACCAGGAGTTGCTCCAAAATCATTGATTGTAATATGTGCTGAGACATCATTTTGACTGACGAAACGTTCAATTACTTGACGCCATGTTTCGCCAAATCCTGTAATACCTGTTCTGATTTCAACTACTGTTTCTTGAGTATTCGTTGGTTCTACTAAAATTTCTAAATCCCCTGAGCCTACAACTCCAACATGTGCTCGTTGTTCCACCACTTTAGATGCTGGGAATGAATAAATTAATTTTTCCATAAAAAACACCCCTTTTTATGTCAATGTGTTGCTAGTAATTTCTCCTTCAATAAACTATTGGACCATTTTTTTATCTTGAATAGATAGATTGTTGCTGCTAATAAATCCGCACTACCACCTGGTGATAAATTGCGGGCTATAAAGCTTTGATTCATCTTTTCGAGCTCCTGTAAGTTAGCAGAAGCGATTATTTGTTTTGCCTGATGTTTAGCATAGTTTAGACCTTCTAATCCCCCTCGGTGAAGCAGACATGTATCATCTAAATGTGCTATAAGTGACAACAAAGAAAATTGCTTTGCTTGTTCATAATCCATTTTTTGAACGGTGGCCTTCAACATAGGTAAACTATATTGTCGGATATGGGGGAATGCCAATTGAGCCTCCACCCTAGCACCATTAACACCAAATTTATGGATAACCTTTATGCCATTCGTGATAGTTCTTGGTATATAGCGATCCTCATAGCGAGCAACCTTTCCCGCTGTAAAACAAATGGTTTCCTCATTAGCCATACCACCGTGAAATGCCGCTGCCGCAGTAAGTAGTCCCAATGACCAAATAGCACCTTTATGGGTATTTACACCACCTGTATATTGAAACATCACTTTTTCGCCTCTACGCCCTATTTCTCCAATTTGTTCACGTAACGTTTGAGAGGGGCCTTCATTGATTGCAGCCATGGCCATCTCATAAAACGTATTTTGTAAACATTGTGCAGAGCCAACCATCATTTCTAATGTTAAATCTTGATGTGCACCTTGATCCTTTTCATCGACTAATCCAGGTTTTGGGGTCAATGATACCTCTTCAATTAAAGATGAAACAGCCATTTGTGCTAATGTCTCGGCTAAATATTGTTTATCCACCATAGGCACCCCCGTGAATTACCAGCTTCTGAATTTTGCTGGCGGTGTATATAAGCCTCCGGACCATTGCACAAGTTCATCTATATTTTTTGCGGCTAATAAAGAACGTTTCGCATCTGCCCTTCTAATACCTAAATCCTCAGGTAATGCAATTAATCCCTTTTCTCTTAATTTTTTCGATGATTTTGGATTATGCTCCATCCCAATTGGTGTAACACCTGCAATGGCAGCAATCATTTCACGTTTTTCCGCAGAGCTATCTGTTTTATACAAGTAGGCAATCCCTTCCTCTGTCACTACATGTGTGACATCCTCTCCGTAAATCATGACAGGGGCTACTGCTAATTTGGCTTGATCCTTCACAGAGATCGCATCTAATGATTCAACGAATACTGGTGTATTGGCATCTTGGAATGTTTCTGCAACTTGTACGACTAGCTTTTTCCCTCTTGCAAGAGGATCATCAGATATCATCATATTTTTCCAAGCCTCTGTAGAATGACGTCTTCCTCCTGGATCATGCCCCATATTCGGTGCGCCACCATATCCAGCAACACGTCCTTTTGTCACTGTAGAAGAGTTCCCTAAAGCATCCATTTGCAGCGTTGACCCTATAAACAAATCAACTGCATACTGACCGGCTAATTGTGCTAATGTTCGATTGGAACGAAGACTACCATCTTTTCCTGTGAAAAAGACATCTCGTCTAGCTTCAACGTATTTTTCCATTCCTAGTTCTCCGCCAAAGCAATGAACACTTTCAACCCAACCTGACTCAATGGCAGGAATTAATGTAGGATGCGGATTCAACACCCAATTTTTGCATATTTTCCCCTTTAACCCTAATTGCTCGCCATATGTTGGTAATAGTAGCTCTATAGCTGCTGTATTAAAGCCAATTCCATGATTTAATGATTGAACGCCATGCTTCTCATAGATTCCACGAATCACCATCATTGCTTGTAAAATTTGAATATCTGTAATATGTCTTGGATCCCGTGTAAATAAAGGCTCTAATTCATAAGCCTGATCTGCAACAACGATAAAGTCTATCCATGAGCCTGGGATATCAACACGAGGTAACTCATCTACCAATTCATTGACTTGGACAATGACAATTCCATCTCGGTAGGCAGCCGCTTCTACTAAAGTTGGCGTTTCCTCAGTATTGGGTCCCGTATAAAGGTTTCCAAACCGATCTGCTTTGTCAGCAGCTACTAATGCAACGGAAGGAATTAAATCAATAAATAAACGACCATACAATTCCACATATGTATGAAGGTCTCCTAATTCAATTATTCCGTCCTCAATCATTTGGGCAATTCTTAAGCTTTGTGGTCCAGCAAAGGAAAAATCTATTTTTTTCGCAATTCCATCTTCAAATAAATCAAGATGCTCTGGTCGAGAAATACTCGACATAATCATGTGTAAATCATGTACCTTTGAAGGGCTTACTTGCGCTAATGCTTGTGATAAAAAAGATGCTTGTTTTTGGTTATTTCCCTCTAATACAACACGATCGCCAGGCTTTATGAGACGTTCTAGCGCATCAACAATATGATTGGTTGGTATCACTACGCCATCTACTAAATCTTTTACACTAGTTAACTTTTCTTTTTTTGCATCCAATCTTGTTGTCCAAGATTTCCTTGTCGTACTTTCATGAAATAACACCATTCATACACCCCTTGTACTTTTCTTCGTTAATTTTGTAATAGAAATAAACAATCCTCGATTCCGTTTTTACTGACGGACATAGACCTAGCATTCTGAAATGCACTTGTAGCTAATTTGGTTAAGACGTCACCAGGTGGCATTTCAATAAATAACCTAGTCCCGTTTTCATATAAAACACTTGTCGCATCGTGCCAACGGACAGGATGACAAATGCTTGTTGCTAAATCCTGTTTAATAGCCTCTGCCGTTTTTAACAAACGTGCATTTAAATTGCTAGCAATCGGAATTTTCGGTCTTTTTAAGTCAACTTTATTGAGTGCATCAAGCAAATGATTGCTTACATTTTGAAAAAGCGGACAGTGTGAAGGAGTCGAGACGTTCAATAATTTAGCAGACTTAGCCCCATGTGCACTCGCGTAGCGAATTACCTTTTCTAAGCCCTTTAGCGAACCAGAAATTGTGATTTGATAAGGTGCATTTCGATTGGACACATAAACAGGTTCATGCTCATGAAAAAACTTTTCTGAAATCT
This sequence comes from Lysinibacillus sp. NPDC097231, assembly GCF_044761885.1. Lineage (NCBI taxonomy): Bacteria > Bacillati > Bacillota > Bacilli > Caryophanales > Bacillaceae > Lysinibacillus > Lysinibacillus sp. NPDC097231. The sequence continues at coordinate 17,164 of NZ_JBIWDH010000053.1, forward strand.
CTATAAGGTCGTGCTCATTCATTCCAAGAACAACACCCATTCCAAATCCTTCACTACAAGTTTGCTCCATTAATTCTCCTCGCAGTGTCACTAGCCTTAATGCTTCTTCAAATGTTAATACGCCTGCAGCTGTTGCAGCTCCAAAAGCACCGACCGAATGCCCGGCCACAAAGGAAGGAATTAGTTCTTCCTTTTCAAATATTTTATAAGTTGCTACAGACGCAATTAATAAACATTGTTGAACTGCCTTCGTTGTCGAGAGCGCTTCTTTGCTGTGTAATGCAGATATCGTTTGCTGTAAAATATCACTACTTTGTTCTAGCATATATTTCACGCAAGGCTCATTTGGAAGGGAATCTAGCATTCCCTCAAACTGTGAGCCTTGTCCTGGAAATAAAATTGCACTCCGCAAAATCATCACTCCTTACAGAATTTGTCTACGAACATTGAAAATAACATCTTCTGTATGTTTTCTTAAAATAGAAATCAATTCATCTAATTGGTTGTCCTTTAAAAGCTCATAAATTTTACGGTGCTCTTCTCGAGATTTCTCAATCGTGTCATTGATAGAGAAATGGATCCCTTGTATACGTAATAACGGTAAACTTATTTTGCTATAGACACCTTCTATGACTGTACTTTCACTAAATTTAATGAGTGTAAAGTGAAAGGCATAGTTTAAATGCGTATATTCCATTTGATTCGAACACTTTTCCATATCTTTAACGATCTTTTTCATTTCATTAAGCAACGTTTTCTTTTTACTTGGCTCTTTAATTCTTTGCGCTGCTAGTATTTCTAAGTTATTTCTTACATCTAGTAAATCCTGTACCTCTATAAGCGTGTAGCCTTTGATAAATGCACCTTTACGAGGAACTCTTTCAATAAGCCCCTCTGTTGAAAGTAAGTAAATTGCTTCACGAATAGGAGATCGACTAGTATTAAACATTTCAGCATACGTACTTTCTACGATTTGATCACCTGGTTTCAATTCGCCATTTAAAATTTGTTCCATAATTTTTTGTGCCACGGTTCTAGACAAGGCATTATCCAATAAGTCTGTAAAGTACTCCATAAAACCACTTCCCTTATGTGAAAAATATAGTCATTCTGTCGACTGTATACTAAAACAATACTACACAGAGATAACAATTTCAATCGAAAAAACATATATATTCTACTTTTCACTATTTTTCTAGTTGATTTATTGTTTTCGATAAATTATGATATTTTCAGAATACAGTCGACCAAATATTTTTATATTAGGTCACAAATATTTTACAAAGGGGTGTAGGGAAAATGGTAATCTATGGAGTTGCTATTTTAGCGGGGTGTTATTTAGTTGGAACAATTGTCGGGGAATTCATTGGAGCTCTAATGGGGATAGACTCTAATGTTGGTGGTGTTGGAGTGGCAATGCTACTTCTAATCATTGTGGTCGATAAGTTAGTGAAGGTAGGAAAAATTAGTAAACCTGCTCAAGATGGTTTAAGCTTTTGGAACGCTATGTATATTCCAGTCGTAATCGCTATGGCAGCGAGTCAAAATGTACTAGGTGCATTAACAGGAGGACCGTTAGCCATTGTTGCTGGCATTGCTGTTGTCATTATTAGTTGGATTTGTGTTCCACTACTCAGTGGAAAGCAAGAGCCAATGGTAGAAGTTAATAATCCAATGGTGGGAGATGAAGTGGATGCTTGAAATCATCAAAAATATTCTAGCGAATAATGGCTTTATAACGGCATTCGTTATTATTGGAATCACAATGTGGATAGCTTACTTAATTTCCAATAAATTAACAAAGGGGCTTATTCACGGCTCCGCAATCGCAATTGTGCTTGGCTTAATTTTAGCTTATATTGGTGGGGTTACAACTGGTGGAACGAAAGGCCTTTCTGATGTTAGCTTCCTTGCGGGTATTGGCTTTTTAGGTGGTAGCATGCTTCGTGATTTTGCTATTGTTGCTACCTCTTTTGGGGCAAATTTCGATGAGATAAAAAAAGCAGGACTTCGTGGCGTCCTCTCTTTGTTTATTGGTGTAGTATTATCTTTTATAATCGGTGTTATTTTTGCAGTTGGTTTTGGTTATAAGGATGCGGTAAGTATTGCAACAATTGGGGCCGGTACAGTTACGTATATCGTAGGTCCCGTTACAGGAGCAGCTTTAGGTGCAAGCTCTGAAGTAATAGCTATTAGCATTGCTGCTGGTTTGGTAAAATCAGTACTTGTGATGGTGGGTACGCCTTTTGTTGCAAAGTATATCGGCTTGAATAACCCTGTCACTGCTATGGTATATGGCGGTCTAATGGGAACTACTTCAGGTGTAGCAGGAGGATTGGCAGCTACAGATCCTAAACTAGTACCTTATGGGGCGGTTACTGCAACTTTTTATACAGGATTAGGTTGCTTACTTGCTCCTACCCTGCTCTATTTATTAACGGATATGATTTTTTAGCAATAACTATAAAGCAAAAATAATTTATTAGTAGCACAACTATTATCTGGTTTGTGCTACTATTTTTTTATCTACAGCTTTTACGTACAGCTTGAATCCGTCTAGTTCAAATGCTTTAATTTTTCACTTTAACATTCAAAAGGAGGAAAAAGACTTGGTTGAATTTACAATTTGCTTTCTTAAAAAAGGTGACAAAATATTATTACTAAATAGAGATTATCCAGAGTGGATGGGGGCTTGGAATGGTGTAGGGGGGAAAATTGAGCAGCATGAAACCCCATTAGCTGGTGCATTACGAGAAATTAAGGAAGAAACCGGCATTGCCCTACAGGATATTACATACAAAGGAAAAATAACATGGACTGATGGAATAACCAACTTTGGCTGTATGTACGCTTTTATTGCTGAATTGCCAGAGTCTTTTCCATATGTGACACCTATTAAAGTCGCAGAAGGTATTCTTGATTGGAAAGATCTATCCTGGATTTTCCACCCACAAAATGTAGGAATAGCAGAACTAAAATATTACTTACCGATAATGCTAAATGAAACAATCAACTATGAATACATATTTACATATCAAGATAGCAAATTGATTGACGTGACTACTACCCCATTAGCTCAAACATTTATTGTCTAGTTCAATATATAGGAAAGCCTCGTTGATTGTGGCGAGGCTTCATCATTTATCCCGTATTATTGGGAAAACAAAGAAGCTAGATGGGGGAAGAATAAAACCCCATTGATTAAGTTTCATATTTTTCTTGGTTGTGCAAATTGCATTCTACACATCGACCAACGCAATGATGTTTTCTGGATTTCATCATAAATATCCCATAAATTATCAACTACACGTAATTCGGTATTTCTATTAAACAATTCCTGAAATAAATTTTCTACTTCAATTTTAGCAATAGGAAATTGTGTTGTTTTACTTGTATAGTATCCAGCAATATCATCTTGTAGCGTGAATTCTTCGATGGCAAACTCATATAAGTAAAGTTTCGTATTTTTCATTGTTTCAAACCACTTGCTTTCAATTACCACAACATGTGAACATGATGCTATATAGCCTCGTTTATCCTGTTCGGTTGTATCGACACCAACATGATAGCAAACTCGAGGACAGTTTCTAGGTGTTAAAAAATTCGGCAAGCATGTTTCGGTAATTGCCCATACTAGCCCTGTTGTTGCATCTAAATCTGGTCGATTAGGAATTCGAGGGTAGAATACAGAGATATCGCTTTCCTCACTGACATGGAATAATCGCATATGCTTGCCTCCTGTTACTTTAGTTAAGAATAACACTAAATCCTTGTGAAAAGTAAGATAGGACTTAGAATTGAAAAATTCAAGCCAGAAATCCCTTATCGATTTCTGGCTTTCCTACATTTAAGAACTAGACTGTGTTTCGATAGGCAATGCATTGTCTAAAGTGGATTGTCGCTTAACAGTGATCCATCTTCCACATAACATGATTATCAATGCAAAAAATACAATCACTCCTGCAAAAATAAGAGCTGCCTTATAGCTACTATAAACCGCCACAAGCTGACCTGCGATAATTGGTCCGATTATTTGTCCAAATGCATAAAACGTTGTTAACAATGACACGACCTGCCCGCTTTGTGTTGGAAACAGTTGTCGTGCGTAGGAAGTAGTTAAGGTAACAATGCCTACAAATGTCAAGCCAAATAAAAATGACGATAATAAAACGCTCCATACTGTTTGTGAAAATACTGGTAACAAGATACCAAACACTTGTAATATGTATGCTACAAACAGAATCTTAATGGCTGAGAATTTCTCTAATAGCACAGTCCAAACAGGAGCAGACGGTATTGCTGCGATTCCAACAATGACCCAGCTATAGGAAGAATAAGCTTGGAGTGAAGGAATATTATGAATAATATCAACTAAAAAAGTTCCTGTAATAATATATCCTAATCCCTCAAAGCCATATGAAAGAATAAGCCATGGCATAAACCCTTTTGTCATTTTTGAATCAGAGGATTTTGCGGTTTTCACATTATCCTGTACTTGCAAGCCCCTCCAAAGAATATATGCTATTACTAAAAAGATAGCTGATAATATCCCTAAGCCTATCCAGGTCCCTTGCCAAGCAAAACGTGCTTCAATAGCAGGTACTAATAAGCCCGAAATGGCAATTCCTAAACCAATACCACTAAATAAATAACCTGACCATCGTGTAAGTGATTGCTTTGCTAAGTAATCCATAATAATACTCGATGTTAAGACAAATATAAGTCCCCCAGTGATGCCTGCAATTAGACGAAGCGCAAGCCAAACACTATAAATTTCTATGATCCCCATAAGAACAACAGAAAGGACATTCAGGACAACACTTAACAATAGAAAGTTTTTTCTGTTGCGCTGTATGAACCCTGCCCATAATGCTCCAATGAAATAGCCAATATAATTACTTGATGCCAAAAATCCAGCAACTTCAAACGAAAACCCGACATCATGACGCATAAATGGCAAAATTGGCGTAAAGGCAAATCGGCTAATGCCCATTGCCACTACAAGTAATAACACTCCACCAAATAAAATTCCGATGTGCTGTCGATTCATTTCGTCCCCTCCCCATAATCTTTATTGTAATTAAAAGAATACAGAGTGAAAATTAATAAATCTAATATATAATTTATATAAAAGGATAAAAAATTTTTATATTAGGTGGGATACATAGTGAATTTACACGCTCTTAGACTTTTCACAAAAGTAGCTGAGTACAAAAGTGTTTCCAAGGCAGCGCAAGCTCTAATGATTAGCCAACCTGCAGTTACCATTCAAATTAGAAATCTAGAAAAAGAACTAGGCTTGATCCTTTTAGAATCTAAAGGTCGAGGAATTACCTTAACACAAAATGGAGAATTTTTATTTAAACAGGCACAGCGGTTATTTGATTTAGAATTGGATATTGAAAAGAAACTGGAGCAATTAAAAAGCATAGGTAATGAAGAATTACAAATTGCCTCTACCCATGTTCCATCTCATTTTTTATTACCGAAATGGTTAGCTAAATATAAACAAGCCTATCCGAACTCTAATATCCATATAAAACCTGCTAACTCCCAGCAGGTTATTGAAGAATTACTTCACTATAAAGTTGATTTAGCTTTTATCGTAAAGGAGGACGGTCATCATCCAGATATAAATTATCAATTTCTCATGAATCTGGATTATTGGTTTATCGTACCTTACGGACATCCCCTTGCCAATCAAACGGTTACATTGGCTGAATTAATGCAGGAACCATTTGTTTCACGGGAAGATGGGAGCTCGACAAAAGAATTGTTAAATGCATTATGTAAGGTTCATAAAATCCCACCACCGAGGGTAGGCCTACAACTGGACGGTATAAATGAATCTATTCATGCCATTGCGGCTGGTTATGGTACGATGCTAGCCCCTTCTATAGTAGCTTCAAGTTTTATTCAAAGACAGCAAGTAGCCCGTGTTTTCATTAAGGACATTGATATTCAGCGTCCAATCTATCTTTGCACACGAAAAAATGAACAAAATACCTTTTCGACTTATAATACTTTTATTGACATCATCAATAACTCCATTTCGTAAATATCCTTTCGAAAAATTTAAACTAAATAAAATTTCCCTAAATTCATGTGTAGTTTTTTATTCACAAAAAAGACTATGGGCGTAGGTGAATTAGCTACAAAAAAATTACTCATAAAATCAATCTCACCGTTGTGAAAGTATTGGGAGCATGGCTAGGTAAAGTAACGTTTTAAGAAAAATAATCGCCTTACATGACTTTGGTATAATCTTAGGGTTATCGATGAAGGAATTGGCCGTTCCATTAACTAAAAATGGAAAATTTGGGTAAAAAAGGTTCATCACCGTAACTTGGGGTTGACCTAATAATAATTCAAAAATTTTACATTTAAAGGTAGAATAAAAGCGAAAACTCACGTATCGTAATTGT
>NZ_JBIWDH010000054.1:0-21804 GCF_044761885.1 Lysinibacillus sp. NPDC097231
ACCACGGACACCCTTGCTCTTGGCTAACCTCTACTTCTGTCTTCGGGGTTCGGGACTTGCACCCTATAGTTCATACGCATGCCGGGCGCACATAAGAAGTGTTTAATAATCTATATAGAAATAGAATGAGAGGTATACATATGAAAAAACCCCTGAAAATTTCCTCTATTACTATCCTTGTTATTGTAATCGTATCTATAGTAGCTTTGCTATTATTTGGACGCAACAACCATAGTAATTTAACTGGAAGCGTTTCTGAAAAAATCGATCAATATTTGACAAATGAAAAATTTCAGGGAAGCGTCCTAATTGCAAAGGAAGGTGAAGTTTTATTTTCAAAAGGTTATGGTTTGGCAGCCACTGATTTACCTAATAGCCCAAGCACACTCTATCAGATTGCTTCATTATCTAAAACATTCACTGCAGTAGCAGTCATGCAGCTAGTAGAAAAGGAACTTCTACACTTAGATGATCCAATTTCGCAATACTTTCCGGACTTTCCGAATGGAGATACTATTACAATAAGTCATCTACTAAGTCATAGCTCGGGAATTCCGGATTATCTAAAGGGGAATTCCGAATTTGACTACAGCAAAGAATGGAATCCAAATGATATTGTAAATACCGTTAGCGATTCTGAATTAGAGTTTACCCCAGGTAAAAGCTTTAGTTATAGTAATACTGGTTACGTGATGTTGGGACTTATTATTGAAAAAGTCAGCGGACAGGCGTATGCAAATTATATAGAAGAGCATATTTTTGAGCCGAGCAACATGTTTAATTCTATGTTTACGGTTCCAGATGGTCTACCGAAAGCAGTTGGACATGTAGAGGGGAAAGCCGGACCCTTAATGCATAATTCTGTAGCGTACGCGGCTGGGGATATCATTTCTACTGCTGAAGATTTAGAACTGTTTGACAGAGCCTTGCGTAATAATGAATTGATAAGCAAAGAAACATCAGAACTGATGAGTACGACCCATACTAAAAAGTTTCCCAATCAATATGGCTATGGATGGTACACTCAAGATGTCATGGGGAAAAAAGCAGTTGGACATCCAGGAGGATATCCAAGTGGTTTCCGTCATTATGTTACACGGCTAAATGACGAGGAATTAACAGTGATCGTTCTTAGCAACGAGATGACGGTGAATTCAAAAAGAATCAACCGTAATCTTACATCCATCGTTCGTCAGCAGCCAATTTGGATTTGGGAAGAGAAACTTTGATTATAAAAGTCTTTTCTCAAGTTTGATAAAGATAATTTAGTAAACTCAAGCCCTTCTCTCTAGAGGGCTTTAAATTTGGGAAGTTATTGAACAAACTAAACAGTCCTAAACATAACATGAAAATGCCACACCCATGCTACAATTTTATTAAAAAGCGGGCAAAACGTAAAAGTATGCGGAACCTTTAGGCTATACCCCAACAATGATTTATGAGATTTCTGGACATGCAATCAAAGAGTTGAAAGAACTGTCAATGTCAGTAGAAGCTTAGAAATCTGAAGTGGGGCTAATTAATTTGAAAAGTCGTGTAAACGTTGATAAATCAACGTTGTTGTCTCGTTTAATGCTTCACGAACTAATACAATTTTTTTTACAAAGAAAGTCCGCGAATCTTTTGTTCGCGGACTTTTCATTTTTATCTTTTCTGTACCGTTTTACTTTATTGCCAAGCCTGTAATTCATGATCCCATTGTTTAAAAAATTCATCTTCCATCAGCAGGACATCATGAATAGGTCTCAAGAATTCTTGTACCTGCTTGCCGGCATCGTTCAATGGCTTTATGAATAGTGGGTGTTCTTTCTCAATTGTTATGCGTTTTTGTTCAAATACATCTTCGATACATGCCTGTAAGACACGCCCTTCTAGTTTTTGCTTCTTCTTTAAAAGTGCAAAAACATCAATAGAGGCCTTGTGCTCAAATGCAGGGTATTGATACATTTCTGCAAATGTTAGTGCAATGGCATATTCAGGTGCCGCTGATACAAGCACTGGAGAAGGCATTTCGAGGATGGTCGGATATGCTATTGGTTGCGCTGCCAACGGGTTTTGATCTGTTAGCCACAACTTTACTTCTATGTATGTGTTCTTCTCCCCTACGCTAGCAGGGATTTTCAAATAAATGACGTCATTTTGTAAGATACTTTCTAGTTCATCCCCTAAAAATACAATACCTTCCTCTTCTAATTCGATCGCACAAATTTCCTTAAAGGCTTGCTGAATAATGTCATTCGCCTGTGCAGTTCGCCTTACTGATAAAGTAATTTCTTGCAAGGGCTTTACATAACCATCTGTAAATGCCACTAATAAAGAATCATCTTGCAGTAAAAATTGATCTTGGTAGGAAGAAATCGATAATCGGTAAAGCAATCGTTCATGAAGATAACGTGTTACAAGTGTATCCAAACTTTCTTGTGTTTCCATGGCCACTTCTTTTAATTTCTCTAGTACATGAATTGCTAGAATCTTTTCCATAGACATACCTCGCCTTATTTGATTTTTCAGTCATTTGAAAATACTAGAATTTCAACTTTTATCAAAATTCTTTCTTTTATTATTACTTATTTAATTAAGAGAGTAAACGGTAATGTATACCAATAAAAATAGCACCTTTTTCCACTATATACGCGAAAAAAGGTGCTGAATTAGGCAAGGGGCAGCCTCGCTTTTGCGAAGCCACCCCTTTAGTATTTATAGGTAACATTTTCGTAAATTGTAAAAGTCTCAACCCAATCATCTGGGGAATATTATCTTGAAACAAAAATTCGTTTCATCACCGCGGTAAAATTCCACTGTGTGCCTTCTAACTTAAGCAACGCAAACCCAACCTTCTTTTGCGTCCTTGCAGCCCCAAAGCATGCGCCAGTGTGAATAAGTATCTTCAAAAACAAAAAAGCAGAATGCCAGATTACGGAAATATGCCACCTAAAATAGCACGTTTTATATTATACCACAGAGATTTTTAAAAGTAAACACTTTATTTTAAGTTACCAAGGTATAGCAGTTGAACATTCAATAGAATACCCATGTTGAGCAGACCAATTTAATAAAGCTTGCCAAAAGCTCTCAGAGACAGCGATAATTTGCTGTGGATTTGACAGCTGTCCAAACATCACCAGCTCACAAAGAACATCAAACCCCTCTGGTTGATCTGCAAACGTCAATGCCTCAAGTAGCACTTGCGCGGAAGTTGTAAAATAGCGTTGATGGTGTAAACCCAAAATCATCGCACCAGCTGTTGCGATTTTCATCGCCAAAATCGGTAAAAATGTTTTTGGACCTTGCACTTCTATATTTCTTAATTTCCCCATGTATTCATACATTTCTTCCACTAATGTTCGGCAGATAGCTTCTTTAAAAATCAAGCTATCCACTGAGCTGGCCTTTGTTTTAAGTTCAGAGAAAAAAATCCTTTGGGTCATAAAAATAGGAAATGAGTATCTAAACGGTACATTTTCTGGCGGTATCAATGAAATCGAATTCTACTGAAATCGCTTGAATCGGTTAGTGGAAGGAAATTTTTGAGTAACGTAAAAATCACGTGATTCTTGGACAAGAGAGATTCCTCATTTCGTGAACAGTTTTTGTAGTGATTACTATTTCACATGAGAATCTCTCTTTTTTTATGTAATTTCATTGAAAGAAAACGGATAATCAACAGTCGTGTTAAATGAAAAAAATATTATAAAGAAATTTGAAATCGAAGGAATTTATCTGGAACACGAAGGGGGTTGATTGAGAATTGTAACCGAGAAGGAAATGCCCTCCCCTATAATAATCTTAAATATCTAAGAAATTCCTACTTGATAGATAAAAGCAGACTGGCATTTAATTTTTGATATTATCCCCCTTGGAATACAAGAAAAGACTATTCGGTTCCTTAAATTTCACCTTTTTTAATGTGTTTAGCGATAGCTCATATAAATGTTGTTTTAAATCATCTCTAAGCTCTGGTTTAGTCTGAATTAAGGAATAACGGATAATTGGTTCTATTTTATTTATTACTTGTAGAACTTCCTTTTCTGTGAAATCCCCTATTTTTTTCACTTGTGATCACTCTCATTTCTTTTCTAAATCTGCAATAATTTTTGTTAAGTTGTCTATAGAAGTACGTAATGATTCTAATCGATTTTCAAAACGTACTAATAAGTAAATCGTTATCGCTACTGGAAATCCAAAATTCCCTATAATTTGCATAAAATCATTATCAATCATTTTAACGCCTCCTTTAGTTTTTGTAAGGCTTTTTTGTGACTCTTGGTTATAGCCTGTTGTGATACTTTAGATTTTTTGGCAATCATAGGATCATTCCAATTTAATACATAACGATAGTAAAGAACTTCTTTTTGTCTCTTAGATAATTTACGAACAGCATCAAAAAGTAAGCTATCTGTAATCACCTCTTCTATATTTGCTTCCAGCCTTATCTGGAAATAAATATCTGAATTTTTATCTGCAATCATATCGATTAAAGTGATGTTTTCTTCTGTTGGAGCATTTAAAATAACAGGTTGTATTCTTTCAAATTCTTTTCTTTTTTTATCAAAACGGCGCGACTCGAAATAAATTAATTTCTTTAAATAACTGATTGCTAGGAGCTGCTTAGTATGAGTTGCAAATGCTTTTTCTAGTTTTTCTTTATTGGCTAAAGAAGGTTCATTTACATATGATTTATAAAGTGCTTCATTTTCTTTTGTCACAATAAATGATTCAAAAATTGGACTGTTAATGATACTCTCGTTTAATTGATACATACTAACACCCCTTTAAAAGGAATTTACGTCCCCATCTTAGAGTTAAAAATATAATTCCCATTTTTTCAAGAATACACATTCTGTTTTTGGCAAAAAAAGAACTACATTCTAGATTTATATCTCTTTTATTTTTGCACTTATATTTATAAGGGACTTTAAAAACGAAAAATACAACCTGATTACAAAAATTATTTAGATATTTATAATTTTATCGATATTCGTGATTATTCTATGACACCAAATTACATAGTTTGAAATATTCCAAAATATCAGAATAGCTGATGGATTTAAAAAGGGATTAATGATATTGTGTATATCTATAAGCACAACAAATAAGCAGGTGAGCACCTGTGAGCATTATGTTCATGAAAGTTTATAAATGAATGATGATTTCCTTTTGGCTCCCTCGGTAAAACAGGGGTTAAACAGGTAAAACATAAAAAGAGTGAGGAAGCCAAACGGCAACCACTTCCTATAGGAAATCCAACAGATCCCCCAGCTGTCCGGATCAACTGGAAATTCTATCGGAAAGAGCTCTTACTACTAATATACGAGGAGGTATAATATGAGAAATTTGGGATTTAGTATAATTTTCTGTTTCTTGTTATTATTAATTGGCTGTACAAATGATGATGGGGAAATAAACTCCTCTATTCTTGATGACTATGAAGCTCAAATAGATGAACTTAAAAAAGAAAATGAAAGCTTAAAAGAAGAAATTCAAAAATTGAATAGTGATTATAGTGTATATCTACAACGTGCTGATGAAACTTCAAGACATATTATGAAACTAATTAGTGAAAAAAAATTTGATCAACTTAAAACGGAATATGGTGCTGAATTTGAAGTTTCAGATGGTAAAATAATATTTACAAAAGCTAATGACATAAATAGCGCTGGATTCCCCCTTGAACAAGCCACTTTACCGATGTTCGTTGCTAACTTAAATATCCAATCTGAAGCTATAGAAATAGGTTATTACCTAGATGACTTGAAAATAGAAAGATATTTAGTTACTTTTATATATGATAAGGATGGAAAATTCCAATATATCTATATCGGAGATATTTAGTAATAAAGACATCGAATATCAGATTTAATCTGTACTCGATGTCTTTTGTTAAATTACATTGCTGGTAAGCTATTTACATAAGATTGAATTGCTTCTGCAATAGCTTTCCCTGCTACTGTACATTTCGCGTCAGTATTTAATTTAGCAGCATCAGAGGCGTTACTTAAAAAGCCCACTTCTACTAGGATTGCCCACGCATTATTATCACGGTATAAAACTCGTATATCGTTTCGTTCTACAACGGGAGTTGGACGTTGAGCCATACCAGTTCGTACCGCAACAACGGAGTTTACTTTTGCTGCTAAGGCTCTGTTATAACTACTTGCTTGTGAGTGAATTAATGTTTCTACCCCATTTGCTGAAGTATTAGTAGCAGCATTGTTATGAATGCTGACGAAAACGTTAGCACCGAATGAGTTTGAACCAGTGACGCGAGCGTTTAAATCTGTGGTTAAATCTGTGCTTAATCCTGAAGCTGTAGTGCGGCTCATTTTAGTTGTTGCTCCATACGCTTTTAATTGCGTATTACAAGCATTAGCGATTTGAAGAACTACATCACGCTCAATAAGCCCATTTCCAGACGCTCCAGGGAACGGATTACCATGCCCTGGATCAATATAAACCTTTATTTTTTCAATGTTTGCCATTTTTATAGCACCTCTTTCAAATTTTTTAGCAAGGAAATCATGGCGGTGATTGACTTGCTATTATTAATAGGGAAATTTAAAAGAGGAAACACAACCTAATATGAAAAAAATATAAAAAGTACAAATAAGAGAGGCAAGTCCATAGAACACGCCTCTTTTCTAGATAGTAAGAACACCAAAATGAAACTTTGCCGTTGTTCGTTCATATTGCTGAAAATGATATTTGGCAAACCATTCTGAGCGAAAATGCGCCTTTAACACTACGCGTTTTCTCGCCACTCGTTGCGCTTCGTTTACCCATTCTTCTGTTAATGTCACATGCTCCCCTGCCAAGCGTAATGCTTCAAAGTTATTCGCTTCTTCAATAACCTCTTCAAACATCGGGTCCATATAAACTACATCAAATGTATTGTTTGGCAAGGTTTTTAAATAATCAATGGCTTCAGCCTGTACCACTTCAATTTGTCGCATACAGGCAGTTAGCGGAAGCTCCATCGTATCATAGGTTTGCATCCCCTGCTCAACAATAAAAGCAACATTCGGATTTGCTTCCAGCCCAACAACTCGACCCGCTTCACCAACCGTATAGGCTGCTAGCATCGCATCAGCCGCAAGCCCAAGCGTACAATCAAGCAAAGAATCTCCTTCTTCCAGCTGTACCGCTTCTAAAAATGGCTCCACTTCCCCGCGAGCCACACGCTTTAAGCGAAACGCCGCTGAATTGGGATGAAAGAAAAACGGCTCTTGCGCCCCAAAAGCATAATAGTCATAACGATTTTTACCCGCAACAATCACATGTGCCTGCAATTCCTGTGAAATTTTTCGAACAGAACGCTTTTTCCTTGGCTCGAACGAAGCATTTAATTGTTGACATGCGAAAGCAGCGAGCGCCTCCGATAAATCGTCTGGCCTGCCCGCTGTCGTAACAATTGTCTTTATTTCTCGCATGTTTGCTCTAACACACCTGTTAAATGTGCAACGATTTGCTCCACTGGGAATCCTTCAATTTGTTCACGTGGAATAAAGTATGCCAATTCCCCATCCTTTAAAATCGCCATCGATGGTGAGCTTGGCGGCACATCTTCAAAATAGCTACGCATCGCAGCAGTCGCTTCCGGATCCTGACCCGCAAAAACCGTCACCAAATTATCTGGCTTTACAGCCGCAATCGCTTCACGAGCTGCCGGACGCGCTAACCCCGCCGCACAACCACAAACCGAGTTAATCACCACTAACGAAGTCCCCTTCGTCTCTGCCATAAATTCATTTACTACATCAGCCGTTGTCAGCTCCGCAAACCCAGCCTCCACTAGCTCCTCACGCATCGGCTTCACAACCTGCTTCATATATTCATCGTAAGCGTTCATGCTTTTCCCCTCTTTCATATGTATTCGCAAAGCCTATTATAGCAAGGTTTCTCACGAATGTACAAAGACATGCTTTTTGCCTTATTTCATGGGTTTTCTGAAGGAATGTGACTTTTTTGTGTAACGGATGGTTGTTTTGTTTAGGGCTGTTACACACCTAAAAAATGGATTTGATTTTTGTATAGTTTTAACACGGTATAAAACAGGGCTCATAATAATAGTGTCCCTATTTTTAAACTTCGTGCATTTGATTACCTTATACCCCAAATTTTATATTAGTGGTAAAATATTGTATATGTGGTAAAAGGGAGAGATGATAATGATAAAAAAAATCGGAGAAAAGGTACTTTTAAGAACAGCTTCTCCTGCTGATATAGACGAGATCTATTATTGGAAATATGTTGATGAGGGACAAGCAGCTAAGCAATGGAATGGGCCATATATTTCAGAAAAACATTTGACTAAAACTGAGTTTTTGAATGCATGGACAAACGATGAAGAATTATTTGAAGATGTTCCAAGTACTTTAATCATGGCAGTAAATGACCAATTTATAGGAACAGTCGGTGCTTATTGGGTTGACAAAAACACTAATTGGCTTGAAACAGGGATTGTTACATATAATTCAGATTATTGGAATGGTGGGTATGGTTCTGAGGCTTATCGCTTATGGATAGACTATCTTTTTGAAAATACTCCACTTCATCGATTAGGTATGTCTACTTGGTCTGGCAATGAAAGAATGATGCGAGTAGCTGAAAAATTAGGAATGCAACTAGAAGCAAGAATAAGGGATGCGCGAATGGTAGACGGTAAATACTACGATGCTATTAAAATGGGTATTTTACGTAGTGAATGGGAATATGCTAAAAGTTAGTAAGTATTCCGTACATATTAATAAGCATTACATTTTTTAATAATAAACCAGCTCGGCTAAATTAGCTTGGCTGGTTTTATTAATTTACTTTTTACGCTGTGCAATGATGATTTATAGTCCATCATAATCGCCTGCTGTGAGCTCAACCTTTTCAAATTTATCTAACCAAGATTTATCTATCAGTCTTCTACAATTAATTGGATTGTAAATGCGCTACTAGTTGGAACTATTACTTGTCCTTCTAATTTATATCCTGCAGGCATTTTCCAAGTTGTTTTAACTTCGAAATGAGGACGGTCAATACTCCCTACCCAATAACCGCCCCTGTAATGCCAAGCTTAAGTGCAATAGCTCCCACTCGACTAAGTGTAGCTACTTCATATAAAAATTGTGGATGGAAGGACAACTGCAATATCCCATGCTAGACGTGACCTATGATTGCTTTCTATGTCTAAGTATCAATTTGCCTAAGCTGAGTACGTACTAGTGCTGTTTTAACACTGAAATCAAAAGATTCAACAGCTTTCCATCCTACACTTAACTAACGAGGACACAGTATGAAAACAGGATATTAACAAATAATATACCCTAAAATTAATCTTCATAGTAAAATAATGTATATCAATAAAAGTAAAGTTTGGAGGTCAAATTGATGAAAAAACAAATGAAAGTAGCGGCATTGAGTACATTACTGCTATCCAGCCTTGCTATGCCAACAGTTTCTTTTGCGAATGAACCTACTGAAGAAGAACCTCATGCAGTTGCTATTGAAAATTTTCATGATGTTGATAAAAATCATTATGCTTATGAGGCTATTAAGTGGGCACAGCAACAAGGCATTGTAAGTGGTTATACTGACAGTAAAGGAAGACTCCAGTTTGGCCCAAATGATAGTGTAACAGAAGCACAATTCGCAAAAATGATTTCAGAATTCCTTCAGCTAAAAGACTATAAAGGGAATTTAGCTGTAGAAAAAGCGACTTGGTCTGATCTATATTATGATGTGCTTGTTACCTATGAAGTACCGTTAAATGGGTACAAAAATAATGTAGCTCGCAATCAGCCAGTTAAGCGGGGGTTAGTTGCTCAAACGATTAGTTATGTAACGAATGGCAATACGAATTTAGACTATTCTATATCCTATTTAATGAATCAAGGAATTACGGTGGGAGAAAATCCAGACTACAAAAATAGTAATCTTCAAAAATATTTTGGTAGTGAAAATGTTTTAACACGCGCTCAAATCGTGACTTTTTTATATCGCATGAACAATACAGGTATAAATCAATTACATGACACATTAAAAGTCTTAATACTATCAGAAAAACCATTAGAACAATCCGTAAGTGAAGCAACTTTAAAAATTGATAAATCGCTATTATTTAAATGAAAAAATAATATAGATGAACAAACAGTGTTTAAATAGTTAGAATCGCTTGGTCTTTACTTCAGCCCTATTTTCGTCTTCCCATTCACGGTAACAAAGGTACAATAAATTGCCCAGGCTCAAAATAAACAAGTATAATAGCACCATTTTTGGAAATATTACTTATTTATGTTATATTATTTTAAGTTATAGGTATATCTTCGCAAGAACTATTAACTACTAATATAAAAAAATTTAATAATTGACTGCATGAGAGCTGTTTATTCAGGCGATGTAGCATCCTCACATCCTTCATAAGAAAAGCATGATTGAAATGAAGATGGCTGGGCTTGGGAACGATAACCCAATCTATTCAACTACCTTACAGAGAATATACAAAATAGTTGCCTTGCATTAATTCAAACACAAAGGGAGAGTGTAAAAATGAATCTAAAAGAAACTATAGAGATATTAAATAACGTGATATCTGAAAATAGTGAGCTGATAAAAAATGAAGAGTCTACAAAACAATTTCTTGTTTTACCCTTGCTTAAAGGGTTAGGTTACGATACCTATAGTCCTCAAGAAGTCACTCCAGAATTCACCGCTGATTTTCATAAAAAAAATGAAAAAGTAGACTATGCTATTTCTATAAATGGGGAACCTCGTATTTTTATTGAGGCAAAATCAATAAATCATAAAATCAATAAAAGCGCTCCACAATTAAGTAGATATTTCAGTACGTTCCCTAGTGTTAAATTGGGTATCTTAACAAATGGAATTGAATATCACTTTTTTACTGATTTAAATAACTCAAATATAATGGATACTAAGCCCTTTTTTATTTTTAATATTATAAATCATAATGAAGAAGATTTTGAAAATCTAATTAAGTTTTCTAAAAATTTATATGATAACGAAACAGTAAAAACACTCGCTGAATCCTTAATATATTTTCAGTCATTTAAATCTGTGATTAAAGAAATTTTTGATTGCCCAAATGATGATTTTATTAAATTTGTTATTAAAGAGCGCTTTAAATTTAAGGTAACTCAACAGTTTATTAACACCTCCCGACCTTTAATAGTTAAAAGTATTCAAGAGGCAATATCTGAAGTAATTAGTGAAAAATTTAATATTGATACATTACGACCTTCTCAAGAGGTTTCTGCTACCAAAGTAGAAGGTATTACAAAAGATGATAAAAAGATTTACTATACTCAGGAGGAAATTGACTCACTAGGGAAGTTTGAAGAGTTCGAGGGGGTAACAATTGTACTTCCCAATCCAGATTCTTACATAAAATTATTAAAACTAACATCAGAAGAATACTCAGTTGAAAAAGGTAATCCATCAAGTGATTTCTTTATTTCATCAGTTGTAACACAGGGGACAACAATTGTTGGGTATTTAATTGGGCAGTATGTTAATCAAATGGAAGATATAAAACTATATACAGTTAAATCAAGCGAAATAGAAAAATTCTTGGATGAAAACCCTATTTTAAAAGAGACTGGTTTTATTAATGCACGATTAGGTTCTAGATTAAATAAAAAAAATAATGAGACTACGTACTTTTTGAAAAGTTGTCTAAACAACCTATCATTTAGAGACATCCCTAACCTTATTTCTAAAATTGAAGACACGGAGAAATTTTTTTAAAATAAATCAAATAGCCGAACTCCCCTACAAGAACCTAAAAAAGACTAAGCTAAATACTAGGCTTTTGCCAACAACCCTCCCCTGCAAAAATGGTACAAGGAATTACCTAGGAGTCGTTTAGAGGATTTACAGAAGCTCCGTAAGATATGCTTTTGAAAGATAACGAGGAAATATAATTAAGGACATGTAAAGGTGCATGTCCTTAATTATATTGTTATGTAAATTTTATACTATTGTGTATTGTAAGTTTTTTATTCCGATTATAGTTTTATTTGCATTTTCACATTCTCTATATTGATTTATTTATTTGAGATGCATGCTTCTGCACTACTCGATGATGAATTCCTCAAAAAACTCCTTTAGAGAATAAATGTTGCTTTTTTGCAAAATCAGCTTCATTTATCCCCTATAAACGTTGATATATTAAGGTTTCTTCAAAATCTGACACCTTATATCATAAACGTTCGTGCTTTTACCCTCTTTCATATGTATTCGCAAAGGTATTATAGCAAGTTTTTTCACCATTGTATTATGTTTCCATTTCACCGATACTCACTTGAAGCTTTCATACATTTACCGTTCACCCTTTCAGCAATGAAAACAATTAAATATACCCAAAAATCAATCTTAATAGTAAGATAATGTATATACGATTTAAGGAAAATTTGGGGGTTAAACCAATGAAAAACAAAATTAAAGTGACTGCTATAAGTACATTACTATTATCCAGCATTGCTGCACCAACAGTGTCTTTTGCAAAAGAACCAGTCGCAGTTAACGTACAAGTAAATGGAAAGTTCACTGACGTTGATAAAAAACATTATGCCAATGAGGCTATTCAGTGGGCGCAACAACGAGGCATTGTAAGTGGTTATACCGATAATAATGGAAAACCTAACGGCAAGTTTGGTCCAAATGATAGTGTAACAGAAGCACAATTCGCTAAGATGCTTGCGGAGTTTTACGGATTCAAAGATGATAAAGGAAAATTAAATAAATTCACACCTACCCCACTATGGTCTGATACATATTATGATGCATTAGCGGCCTATGGAGTACCTTTAAACGGCTATTTGGACAGTGGTTTGAGAAATAAATCAGTTAAACGTGGGGTTGTTGCACAAGCAATTGGCCACTTATCTGGTAATGCCAATTCATTAACGGATTCAATTAACTTCATGATTGGCGAAGGGATTACTACAGGACAAAATCCTCAGTATGAAAACAGTGACTTATTTAAGTATTTCGGAGCTAACAATACGTTAACTCGTGCTCAAGCCGTTGCATTTTTATACCGTATGCATAATATTGGAATTAATCGAGCTGAAGGTATTGCTGTATCTGTCTATAACAACAAAGAAGGTTTATCTTTAGCTATTCTTGCTAATAAAGCTGTGTCAAAATTAGATAGCAGTTTAAAACTGGGGAATATTAGAAATGAAACATCTGCAAGTGATGGCGGTAATAATAACGGTGATAATTCAAAACCTCCTGTAGAAAATAAACCTGATTTTAGTGGTGCTAAATTACCTGTAAGCGATAGTGCAACTGCTAAAGATGTTAATGTAACTGATTTAAATAAAGTAGCTACATTATTTTCTAGTAAAACAATTGATTTATTTGAGAAGAATGGTTATGAAATTTCCAATGCTTACGATGGTATTTTTTTCACAAAGAGCTTTAGTTTAGCTGTGATAGATAGTAAAGGCAGTTCAGTTAAGTATAGTTTTATATATGACAAAGGTGTAGATTTAAATTTTGTAAAAAGCATTGTTAAAGACTTAAGTGGTGTTACTTTGAATGATGCAGATTTTTCGAAAACCATTGGTGTAGAAAGAGAAAAAGTACACATTTTACATAATTTAGATGGTGGAAAAGAGATAAATATTCATAGATAATTTTAGAAATAAAATACTTTAAAAAACAGTAAAGCCCAAGACCGCAATTTTCTGAAAATGTTGATATAGCAAGAAATCAAAAAAGCATGAACCTTATATTCATAGTAAGCGTTCATGCTTTTTTACCCTCTTTCATTGTATTAGCTATTTCATCTAGGAGTGATCTGATTAAGAAAAAATAAAAGATCCCAGTCTCAAAATTAATTCAGTACCTAGATTTATTGTTATGTACATACATAATTAAATTTCTTAAAATGGAAAATAGTAGATATGAATAGAGAGGAGAATGTCATTGATGAATTGCCCTAATTGTTTAGCCAATAATTCATTTGAAAAAGTAAATAAAGATGGTTACAGTTTATATGTTTGTGAATATTGCAATTCAGTAATTGAAAAAATCCCAATTTCGAAGGAGGATATTGTTGATGAGGATACGTCCTCACTAAAGATATTTACAACTACACTTAATCACCCTCCAGAGTATAATCAAAAAAATATAGAAACCTTTAATATAATATTTATTGGTATATTTATTTTTTGTTTTTCATTACTTATACTCTATTTAGTATATTCATAATTGCAGAATACTAAACAAAAAGACCCGCTCGGCTAAATGTTTAGCTTTGCTGGTTTTAGCGCTTTTACTGAAACAAACATTAGTTACTACGCTGTGCAATGATGATTTTTAAACCTTCGAAATCTCCTCCTGTCTATAAGGTGGTTTAAAACAAAATACGATAAATAGAAAAACCGAACTATTCCGGAACACTTCATGAGCGTTCCATTGGATAGTTCGGTATTTTTGTTGGCCGAAACACTTTTGTTCCAGCCTTTTAGCTTATTTATTATTGTTTAAATCATCTGGATAAACAATTGTGTTAATTATTTCTCCATTCGACTCGTCTTTAAAAATTACTTTGACTTTATCATCTTCTTTGTCCACACCATTAAATAATTGATAGTACATGCCTGTTAAACCGAGCCCTAATGATGCCATTGCATCCATACTATTTTCAAACTCTTCTTTGTTTACAGATAGCGTGAATTCTGAAAAGGATTTGTTGTAAGTCACATCTTTTATAGATTTGAAATCTTCACTAGCTTTCATTTCATCTACACTTGCTATAATGCCCTCTTTTAAGCCTTTCAGCATTTCTTCGTGCTCTGATTTAGACATTTTATAAGTTAAAGAACCATCATCATTCTTAATGACTTCCTTAATCCCACTATTTTTTGCCTTAGAAATAACAGAATCGATGTCTTGTCCCTCAAAAAAAGTAGCTGGAATGGTTACATTTACATCTCCACCATTGTTGCTATCCTGACTACACGCAGACATCAAAACAACTAGTAATAAAAGTAATGGTAAAATCAATTTTCTTGCCATTAAATCTCCTCCTCCTATACCAATATACAGAAAATGAAGTGATTTCACTATAGTTGTTTGGCAGTTTGCTTAAAACCTTTGATGAAAGAACACTAGCATAAGGTTCTCCTGCCTATTTATAAATTATCAGGATTACGAAATAATATATCCTAAAATTAATCTTCATAGTAAGATAATGTATATATTAAAGTTTGGAGGTTTAATAAATGAAAAAACAAATGAAAATAGCAGCAATGAGTACATTACTACTATCAAGTATTGCTGCACCAACAGTGTCTTTTGCAAAAGAACCAGTCGCAGTAAATGTACAAGCAAATGTAAAATTTACTGACGTTGATAAAAAACATTATGCCCATGAGGCTATTCAGTGGGCGCAACAACGAGGCATTGTAAGTGGTTATACCGATAATAATGGAAAACCTAACGGCAAGTTTGGTCCAAATGATAGTGTAACAGAAGCACAATTCGCTAAGATGCTGGCTGAGTTTTACGGATTTAAAGATGATAAAGGAAAATTAAATAAATTCTCCCCTACTCCTTTATGGTCCGATACATATTATGATGCATTAGCAACGTATGGGGTTCCTTTAAACGGCTATTTCGACAGCGGGTTAAGAAATAAATCTGTTAAACGTGGCGTTGTTGCACAGGCAATTGGCCACTTATCTGGTAATGCCAATTCATTAACGGATTCAATTAACTACATGATTGGCGAAGGAATTACTACAGGACAAAATCCTCAGTATGAAAACAGTGATTTATTGAAGTATTTTGGGTCAAACAATACGTTAACAAGAGCACAAGTAGTTGCATTTTTATATAGAATGGATTCGAATTCTATTAAAAATGCTGGAGTGTTAGCGAAAGATGTTCATACGAATAAAGATGGCTTAGCTTTAGCAGCACTTGCAAATAAAGGGATGTCGAAATTAGATAGTAGTTTAAAGCTAGGTAGTTTAGGTAGTGATACTCCGATTGGAGATAATGCTGTTGTAACTATAGAAGATACAAGAATCAGCATAACGTATGGAGATGTAAAAGTAACTCGTTCTGGTGGTGATGTTGGTAATAATTTAAAAGAGATTGAGGAGTTAAAAAAGAAAACAGGATTTACTAAAGAAACACGCCCTACGAATAAAAACTTAGTAACAAATTTAGACAGTAAATTTGATTTTGCTACTACTGATATTTTTACTTATGTTTTTGATAAATCGAACGATAAAGAAGAAATATTAGTTTTTACAGAGGTAAAATCAACAACAGCTAGTAAGGCAAATTATGATTATTTTGATACTAGTGTAGAAATAAGAACCGATTACTTCAAAAAATCTGAAGAAAATAAAAAAAAGGTTTTAAAGATGTTAACTGATATTGGTTATGACTTAACAATGGATGAATTGAAAAAGCTTGTTGATAAATCTATTGAGCTAAATGGTGAAGATTTACATAAAATTAGAAATTATAAAGCTCATAAAATGTTTGATTTTATTAAAATTATGTATGTTAAATGAAGATTTAATTTAATTGTAGGCTTAGACCATTAGGTACGGTAAAATTTGGAGGTTAAATTAATGAAAAAGCAAATTAAAGTTGCTGCAATAAGCACACTATTGTTATCTACTCTTGCAGTACCAACAGTTTCTTATGCAAAAGAAACTGTCGCAGTAAATGTACAGGCAAATGTAAAGTTCACTGACGTTGATAAAAAACATTATGCTTATGATGCTATTCTGTGGGCACAACAACGAGGTATTGTAAGTGGTTATACTGATAGTAATGGAAAACCCAATGGAAAGTTTGGCCCAAATGACAGTGTAACGGAAGCACAATTCGCTAAGATGCTTGCGGAATTTTACGGATTCAAAGATGATAAAGGGAAATTAAATAACTTCACACCTACCCCACTATGGTCTGATACATATTATGATGCATTAGCAACGTATGGAGTGCCTTTAAACGGCTATTTCGACAGCGGATTAAGAAACAAGTCTGTTAAGCGCGGAGTTGTTGCACAAGCCATCGGTCATTTATCTGGTAATGCCAATTCATTGACCGATTCAATTAACTATATGATTGGCGAAGGGATTACTACTGGACAAAATCCGCAGTATGAAAATAGTGATTTATTAAAGTATTTTGGGTCAAACAATACGTTAACAAGAGCACAAGTAGTAGCATTTTTATATAGAATGGATTCCAATTCAATTAAGAACGCTGGCGTGTTAGCGAAAGATGTTCATTCTAATAAAGAAGGTTTAGCTTTAGCAGCTCTTGCAAATAATGGAATATCAAAATTAGATAGTAGTTTAAAACTAGGAAGTTCAGCAAGTGAGACATCTGGTGGAAATACTAATATTGCAAATGAAGAAATAGATTCAACTTATGGTGGAAAGGTTACCATTTACGGAGATAATATTAAATTTACTCCTGGTAGCCAAAGTGGAGATATAGATAAAATAAAAGAAGATAGAAAAAGTTATACAGGTGAATTTACTAAGGAAATTACAACTGCAAATAAACAGCTTGTTGAAAAACTTCCAACAAATTTAGATTATAAGACTTTTGAAAACGGTACTTATATTTTTGATAAAAACAAAAACGAAAAGGTCATATTTGCATTTATTAATTCTGGTACCACAATAGCAAAAAAAGGTGAATTCGGTTACTATATTAATACAACTATTGTAGACAGGAACTACTTGGAGTCTTCACAAAAGAACCTGTTAAACGTATATGAAATGGTACGTAATTCTGGGTATAAGTTGACTGATGAAGAAATAAAAAGTGGTATAGCTAAAGCAATCGAAAATGATGGTGACTATTTCAAATTTGGCGATTATTCCTTCGCCGCTGATTTTAATAACATTATTCAAATTTCTAAAATAAACTAGGAAATGTGTTGAAAGATAAAATGTTTTACCAATATTAATACAAGATAGGATGAACCCTGCATAGTCTCAAGTGCAGGGTTTATAATGTTACACTTATTATTACGTTAAGTAATGATAAGCTTCAAACCTTCGTAATTACCTGCTGTCATGGTACTTCTCGGTTATAGTAAGCGGCGACGAAACACCAGCTATTTCACATAGTAAAAGAATCGCCAGTTTTTTCTCTCGATGTAATTCTTGAATCGTTAAATAGCATTGTTGTAAGCGAATTTAGCTTAACGACGTCTCCTTTCGATTTCATTTAACTTTTTTTAAAATAGATTTTCTGCACGTAATCGCTCACTTTCATTCTCAATACGTTGAATCTCTAATTTCAATTTCTCCTAAACAGTTAATTCAACTTCATCTTTTATGCGACCACGGCGATCACGTAATCCTTCTTCATCCATTTATACACTTGTTGAAATAAACAAAAATATAACAAATGCATTTATTAAGTGATCAATATCTCCGAAGATATCTATCCACCCCACCTATTAATGATGTGTATATAGTGTGCCTGTTTTCATAAACACCTTCCTTTTCTCATTATTAAAGCCCTTCACAATAATTGCGTTAGGCAATTTCATAATTTATATAATTGTTAATGCACACGTGTTTATTAACCAAAATTATACAGTTATTGAATTATTTATGTCCCAATGAAACATCAGAATTTCTTTCACCCGGATTCGCCATTCTAGTAGCACAAAGAAACATACGTATATAACCTGCGAATGATAAGGGTTAGGTATTGTTTTTCTTAACCCCTTGTTTATGAAGAAATTTCAAACAAACATAGGCAATAAGGGCTGCGAATAGCTGATTGAATACGCATTTTTCGTTGTACCGAATAGTGCAGGTACGTTCAAGTTTAGTTTAATCCAACGAAAAAAACTTTCAATCGCCCAACGAGACTAAAGACTTATACATGTTGGCAATTTCTTCAGCGGTAATATCCATTAAACATGTAACAATACGTATTTCTTTACCCTACCATCATGATCCTTGAATTGAACGACATGATGGCGATTTTTTGCGATCTAATTGCACATTGTCTTTTAACGTAACACAAAATGTTGATGTTCTTTCAGGTAACGATCTACTTTATCAATGAGAAAGTAGACACGTTCACAAACGAGGATAAATCTTTTATCTTCAAGGGATTTGCCAATGGGACCATCATGTTTAAACCGGCTGTTTCTACGATTTTTAAGGGCATCGTAGTTTCATTAGTTAAACTAGCATGTAATTTGATTCCCGAACGTTCGCCATGACAGACAGCCCAGGGTAAACGTGTTTTGCCTACTGTAATTGTAGTTGAATCAACGGCTAATAACGTTTTCGGCATGTTCATCTGACGACAAGCTGCTCGATTGAGCTTTCGACAATCACTTCAAAAATACGTTTGATGATACCACAATCGAGGCCTTTAGATGTTTAGAAAGTGAAGAATGATTCACCGAAACAAGACCGTTACTTGGACCCACATCCGCTGCATGGCGTAAGCTTTTTCACTCGTTCGTGGCGGCACCAATCAAATACGAAATGAGCGTGGAAACCGTACATCTTCGGGCCGTTTCTACATAACCGAATTCGCTTAAGGCCCATTGCCCTTCTATCTCTGAAAGAAAGTTTTGAATGAGCGTAAAAATCGTGTTATTCTGGTTCACGAGAGATTCCTCATTTCGTAATTGTTTGTGTGGTAACTAACAATTTTACATGAGAATTTCTCTTTTTGTTTAATTTTCATTGGAAGAAACTAGATAATCAACACTCATGGTTGAAAATATATTTTTAAACTATCTAAATTATTTTGGTCAAGATAACCTCGTATAGTCATGACGGAATTTTTGCATATTTCGATTTACTTGTTCTAGAGCATTCATTTACATAGCAAATTGTTCAAACTCTGATACTTTTCATTTCATTTTCCTTTTTTACATTATAAAGGGTTGAACACTATAACTTGTGATTGATTTCCGTTTCGGCTGGCGGAGCGCTTTCCTGGTGCATCCTGCCCAGACAGAACGAAGAGAAACAAGCGTTCAACATCAATAGGCTCTTTTATTAAATGTCATGCATAACTTTTGTTGATAAAATTTTTCCGGAAGCCAAATTTATCCATATTATCAGTTACAATATGGATAAATTTGGTTGAAATACTCATATATGTATGGTATTGTTAAATTAACTCGAGTGCAAGTGTGCTATAGCAAATTATATTTTAGAAAATAAAAGAATAATCATGATAGCCATCTGAAACAAAGAGAAACAAGCATTTACATCAATCTGTTCTTTCATCAAATGTCATCCAGGACTTTTGGTGATGAACCATAAATTTACTAATTTCTATTAGAATATAAAAAAATAAAGAGGTGGATGAATTGAAAAAAGTTAAAAAAATTAGTATTCTTTTTCCTTTTCTTTTTGCTTTAATTTTCATATTTACACCTAGTAAAGGTTCTGCGCAAATCAACAATCCTTCAATGGAACAAATTGATCAATATCTGCTAGAGCAAGGTTTCCCTCAAGATTATATTTCAATTCTTGCAGATGAACAAAAACAAGGTTTTTATCGTGATGAGGCAAAATTTGTAGTCCTTGATACTGTGGATGGCCTTTTAAGCGAAAACGATACAATACAACCTTTTGCTATGAATAATTGGTCAGGCACAGTATCTACCGTACAAGTAAAATCAGGCATAAAAGGCGTCCTAAAATACCGTTTGACGTACAATTGGAACTGGAATCAAAGAGCAACTTTTAATCTGACGGATAAATTTGGAATTGCTTGGTCTGATGATTGGGATGCTCTTGAAAACTCATCAATGTCCTCGTACACCCCTAGAGGAATTAACTCTGCTGGAAGCTATTCTTCAGTAACGTATAATTATACAGGGTATGGAGACTACAAGCCTGGAAATGGTATTGGATGGGCATTTGATCTGAAGCACGACTTTACAGGAACAGATGGTAAATACTACGAAACATCTAGCCATTCTGGGTACGGATCTATAGATATAGTAAAAGCTCATAATGGTTCTGGTAGAACTGATAGCAGCTCTTCGGTTGGTCAATACTTCCATAAACAAGGAGCTTTAACGGGTTCCTTAGGATTTAATGGCTCAGGAAAACCAAGTATTTCAATTTCGGCTTCAATTAATTATGATGAATCTCCGCAAGCAGGTAAGCAGTGGTATTGGACACATCAAGATTATTGACAGTAAATATGATTGAAGGGTGGCTCTTTTAGAGCCACCCTTCAATCTTTCTCATGCATCCCCATATTAACCTCCACCAGCTAATAAAATACTCGAACTAAAAGTCCAGATTATAAGAGCAAATAGAACAGATGTTAATGCTATTCCTTCGTTTTGTTTGGAGAAGTGCTTTAAAAATCGGAACATAAACCAAAATGCTATTACAGGCATAAAAAATACTGCAAAGTATGAAATTATTGCACCCATATTCCTAAACCTCCTTAAATATCAGTAGTAAAGCTAACTAATATGTCTTTTTTCTTTGGTTGTTACACTCTCTTAAAAATATTGATGGCATTGTGTTCAGAAGGTGTTTTCAATCCCCTATTTCTCTTAACGAATAAAATAATTTTGTCACACCCAATTCCAAAATAGTATATCTACTTTATTGTTATTATTCATATTTAGATCGTAAATTAATATTATATTCTTCATGTAAAAACAAAAACCCTCTTTTTAAAATTATTTTTAAGTAATTGAATCACTACCGTCGCATAAATTTTGATTGAATTTTCTGTTTTCTCACTTTTTTGTTTAAGAAGAAAAAAGAAAACACACAAACAACGGTGATTGAC
>NZ_JBIWDH010000055.1:0-21612 GCF_044761885.1 Lysinibacillus sp. NPDC097231
ACAATTACGATACGTGAGTTTTCACTTTTTTTCTATACTTCAATGTAAATTTATTGAATTTTTATATGGTCAACCCCAAGTTATGGTGAAGAGCCAATTTTTTAATGTTCTATAAGTATTTCCCACTTTTTAAAAATATGTATTGTTACTAAATCTCATACCTTTTCATTTTCCATACCATTGTTCCAAAGTCATCATAGGAAAACCCTCTTTCATATCCAAGTTTAACGGGGCAATTAGCTCAATTGAGTTGCCATCTGGATCTGCAAAATAAATAGCTGCGTGTGCATGAGGATGATTTGGCAATACAAGCGGTTGCTGCTGTGGCGTAAATCCAAATGCTTTTCTTATTTCAATGTCGATGGATTGTAGCCATTCCTTTACATGCTTAAAATCTGCCTCATCAACTTTAAAGGCAATATGGCGTATTGAAGGATGATAGTCTAAATTAACATGGTTACTTTCCCAAAGCCCAATCCAACTTTCCCCCTTAACGATCCAAAAAAATGCTAACCGATCTCGTACATATGCCAACTCAAGCCCTAGCTTTTCATAGAAGGCAATAGATCTTTGTAAATTACTGACTGGTAAATGCGCTTCATACAAACCTTTAATCATGTTGTCACCCCTTTTTGAATTGCTTTTCAGAAGTATACTACTTTTACTAAATGTTTGAATCATGCAAAAGTTTGAAATAGGCACCAAATTAGAAGAGCCTACCATAAAAAAACATCGTTTGATATTGGAATCAAACGATGCTTTTATATAAAAATCTAAATATATTAACGAGCGATTTTCTTTACAAGCTGACGCCAACATATCCAGAAAACAATGATCATCATTCCCGCTCCAACAGATTCTGTTAGTTTCCATAAAAGTGTAAGAATCAGTAAAATAACTAACGGAAGAATCGTCAGCTTCCAATCATCTAACTCTTTCATTCACACACTCTTCTTTCTTCAATGATGTTTCCCTTAGGAATATGCTTCATATAAAGAAAGTTCAACACTTTTATGAAATTTCTTTAGAAAAAGTTTTTTCATCACCTTTTGCCCAGACAACAAGCACTAGCAAAAATATTCGCTTCCTGTCATAGGATAGCGAATATTTTCTCATGTCTGAAGCCTTTCCCCGTATTTCAACTGATATTTTTCAATTACACGACTAAAGAGCGAGGCAAGCACTTGCTGGAATAACATGCCGAACACAACTGGCATGACTGTTTTGGCTGGAAAATACGTGGTCGCAATGACAACCCCAACTGCAATATTGCGCATCCCTCCTGTAAAAACGAACATCGTAATGATACTAGTATCTTTCCAAAGAATATGACCTAGTGCTAAACAAAAAACATAGCCTGATACGGCTAGTACAAATACAACCAAAATAACACCGACAAGTTCCCAGCTAATATTTTTCATATACGGAGCAATCGCGCTACTATTAATCATCACAATGCTAAACAAACTTAGCTTTGAAAAAGGAGCTAATTTTTTTCCTAGTGTCACAGCAATATTTCCTTTGGTGAACTCATTCAACGCAACACCTACAATTGACGGCACAACAATCATCCATAATAAATCTAAAATCAGACCAGTAGTATCAATTTTGATTGTTTGCCCCACAACAATATGTAGTAAAGCCGGAATGACAATGGGTGATAAAAGTGTATCAATTAAAATAATCGCAAGACATAATACAAGATGTCCCCGACAAATACTTACCCAAATAAAACTCGTCACCCCTGTTGGTATCGCAACAGCCAACACAAAGCCGATTGTTAGTAAATGATCGTCAAAGATGATCGTTGATACAAAATAAGCCCAAACTGGCATTAGTAGATGTAAAAATGCAATAGCTATGAAGATAACTGCTGGATATTTTTTTAGACTTTTTATTGCTTCAAAATTCATACTCAAACTACCTGCAAACGTCATAAAGGCAAAAAGCCATGGCACTAAAAATAAAAGCTGATGCCCTACATTCTCTAGCAGTACACCAACCACTAAACTAAGCGGCGTTAAAATAGGCATCCATTTTTGGAGGTATTTATTGAAACTATTCATCCCTTGTTATTCCTTCTTTCCTAGTAATCGCCTATCTTATTATTTCTCCAGCGCCCTACTAAACTAGAATAATTTGCATTTTTTATCCATATCCTGCAAACTATTAACATCACTCGCTAGAAAGGATGAATGAGACTAATGAAAAAATTAGTGTGCACTTTATTGCTTTCACTACTTGTTGTGGCAAATGGATTCACTGTACAAGCTGCTGGCTTTAAAGATGTGTCAAAAGATCACTATGCCTATGAAGCTATCATGTGGGCAGAGGAATATGACATCGTTAATGGCTTTGCAGATGGTACATTTAAACCTAATGCTACCATCACAGAGCAACAATTTGCAAAACTGCTGGCCAATTTTTATGAGCTAGAATCACCGTATGATGAGATAAAAAAACAAACTCCTGCTGCAAACTGGTCTGATGAATATTACAATCGTCTTGCAAGCTACGGTGTTCCTTTAAATGGATATTTTGATAACAATATTCGAGCAGCTACCGTGAAGCGTGGTGTCGTAGCACAGGCAATTACCCACTTAGCACATGGCAAAAGTGGATTAGATCAATCAATTCAGTTTTTAATAGATTATTACATTTCCACTGGTCAAAATCCTCAGTATGAAGATCGCAATTTGCAGAAATTTTTTGGGGTTACAAACAATATGACACGCGCTGAAGTCGTTACAATGCTCTACCGTATGGATGAAAGAAATTTTTATGAAATTTCAGAGTATGCACAAGCCATGCATGATAATACGACTAATGCTTCTTTAAATACACGAGCGAAAAATGGCCAAAATCAGCTAGATAAAACAATGCAACTCACAACACCTACTAAAAGTGCTTGGGAAGGTAGTTATTCGTATTACTATAAATGGGGTAAAGGTGCTACTGATTTTAACCGCCGTGAAGCTATTATTTCTAAAGCAACAAGCAATAGTTTTAGCATTTTCATCACTGCCAACGATGGAACTGCTGCAGGTAGTGTCAGTGGAACAGCAACGATTACCTCGAACAATAAGGCCGTAATGAACAAGTCCTCCAACGGCAATCGTTGTGTGTTAGAATTGGAACGCCTTGATCAAGCATTAAAGATTACTGAAGTTGATTGTCGTGCAGGACATAATGAAGGTACTAATTTTTCTGGAACTTTAAAGAAACAATAAAATGAAACATAACCAGTGGGATCTCAATCCCCCACCGATTATTAGTCTTCTCCAATCGGATGCCTGATTCGTTCAGGCTCTTTTTTCAAAATGTTTGATACCACTCCTTCGCAATTTCTATGAAATCCCTAAGATAAGGCTGTATATGTTTATCTTTATGACAAGCAATATCAGTAAAAATCGAAGCCAAGTTTATAGATGTCTGTAACTCTATTAAACAGCCATTCACTAATTCTTTTTCTACCACCATTTTGGGTAAGAATGTAATACCTAAGCCAGCCATTACACATTGTTTAATAGCTTCAATACTGACAAATTCAATCATTTGTGATGGCAGCATACCTTCTTGCTGTAGTTGATTCTCTAATTGATCACGATAGGAGCACCCATTTTCTGTAAGAATAAGCGTTTCATTTGAAAGATGCTGTGCAGACAATGCATGATATACTTTACCTTTTGTTGGCGCACTAACAAAAATTAATTGCTCTTCAATAAGTCGTTCTCGATGTATCATAGGTGTTTCCTTGTAAGTATCTGTAATAAATGCCACATCAAGATTCCCTGACTGTAATAAGTCTTTAGCGATTTCAGTTGTATGTACCGGTTTAAAAATTATTTTTACATGAGGATGAGTTTTTTGAAATTGCTGCAAAATAGGTGGAAGACGGTACACACATTGACTTTCCTGTGCACCTATTTTTAACACAGCTTGAACTTGATCGTTTAACAAGGACTTTTTCATTTCCATATCTAAGTCCAGCATTTTTTTGGCGTACTGTTGTAGTCGCTTCCCCTCTTCCGTAAGCGTAATACGTTTTCCAAGCCTCTCAAAAAGGGCTACTCCAAGCTCCTCTTCAAGTGATTTAATTTGTGCTGTAATACTGGATTGTGCATAATCTAGTAGCTGTGCTGTTTTTGTAAAGCTTAACGTTTCTGAAGCTGTTAAAAACGTTTGAAGCTGTTTCATATCCATCGCTTTCACCTCTAAATCGTTTTTTTCGATACATTTCATCGGAACATTCAACTTTATCGATAATAAAAATAAGTTTACACTAGTTGTAACTTGAAACAAAGAGGAGGATTCAAATGAACATCACCGCATTTATTGGTAGTTCTAGAGCAAATAGTAATAGTGAACAACTAACTGACTATGTATTAAAGGGTATCCCTCATAAAAAAATAGATCTAAAAAATGTAACGATTGAACCCATTCATGATTTGCGTCACGATGACAATGGCTTTCAGTTTGTAGCTGATGATTATGATCAAATTATTCAAGCGTTCCTAACAAGTGATATTGTGATTTTTGCAACACCTATTTATTGGTATAGTATGTCAGGTATAATGAAAAATATGGTGGATCGACTGAGTCATGCTATTCGTGATGAGCGCTTTCCACAGCTAAAGGAAAAACTACAAACTACTGAGGCGATTGTCCTTGCTGTTGGTGGAGATGATCCGCATATCAAGGGTCTACCATTGATTCATCAATTCCAGTATATCTTTGACTTTTTAAAGATGCCATTCTCTTCTTATATTATTGGCAATGCAAACAAGCCTGGAGAAATAGTTAACGATGAACAGGCTTTAGCACAAGCAACAATATTAAATAAGCAGTTAAAAGCTCGCACTCTTTAATATGACAAAACGACCAGAAAGCTGCTATGCTTTTTGGTCGTTTTGCAATGTTAGACTTCCGCTTCAACCGGAATATGTTGGAAAGCTGTAACATCAAATAGCCCTGTGTCCGTTAACTTTAATGTAGGAATAACAGGTAAAGCGACAAATGAGAACGTTAATAGAAAATGGAAATTTAATGCTGGGTTTAACTCATGTAAGGCGTTATGCAAACCCGCTAATTGCTTCTTAGCCTCTTTTGCTGACGTATCTGTCATTAAACCTCCAATGGTAAGAGGCATTTCTGCTAAAATCTTACCATCAGCTACAATCACAAAACCACCTTGAATTTCTTGAATACGTGATAGCGCTAGTAACATATCGTCATCATTCGTACCAACCACCAATGCATTATGCGAATCATGGGCAACAGTTGTAGCTACGGCTCCTTTTTGTAAACCAAAGCCCTTGACAATGCCAAGACCTGTCGTATGCAAATTGTGATGACGCTCAATGACTGCAAGCTTCAGTAGATCCTGTTTTACTGACGGTGCAAATACACCTTCTTTCACAGGAACATCCATTACTAAATGATTGGTGATCAGCTGATTGGGGATAATTTCGATGACATTGGCCTTTGTTCCCTTTGTAAATGGAATTTTAAGCATGTCCTTGGTTACAGTTGGTAAATGCACAGAGCGATGGATATGTGCAGGTACATCAGGTTCTATGCGACTAGTTATCATCTCACCATCTTCAGCAACCTTTAGGCCATTTTTCCAAACAGCCTTTGCACGCATAGTGTCTATATCTTCGATTAACACAAAATCTGCCTTATAGCCTGGTGCTAAAACACCTCGGTCGTATAAACGATAGCACTCAGCTGTATTAACTGTTGCAAGCTGAATGGCCTGCAATGGTGACATACCTTCTTCAATTGCCATTGCTACATCAAAATTAATGCTACCTTCATCCATCAGCTCGTCAACGTATTTATCATCTGTACAAAAACCAAAACGACGAGCATTCGTTGCATTGACAGCTGGCAATAAATCACGTAAATTTTTTGCTGCTGAGCCTTCACGAATTAGTACATACATCCCCTGCACTACACGATCAATAGCCTCCTGTGCAGTAACACATTCATGATCTGTATGGATACCAGCGGCGCGATATCCTGTGATTTGCTGGCTATTTAAGCCCGCACAATGCCCATCTACAACAAGATTAGCCTGTTGCGAAAGAATTATTTTTTCGAGCATGCCCGCTTCCCCATTTAAGACAGCAGGAAAATCCATGACCTCTGCTAATCCACGGACATCTTCATGTTTTAAAAAAGGCTCTAAATCAGCAGCTGTAAGCGTTGCTCCTGCATTTTCAAAATGAGTCCCTGGAACACTGGATGGCAGCATAACAAAAATGTCCATATCAGCTTTTTTTGCATCATCTAACATAAACTGTATGCCTTCAGCACCTGCAACATTAGCAATCTCATGTGGATCTGTCATAACAGTTGTGATGCCGTGTGGAATCAATACACGGCTAAATTCTGCAGGCGTTAGCATTGATGACTCAATATGTATATGCCCATCAATAAGTCCAGGCACAACATATTTCCCTGCTGCATCCTCTTCTTTTTTAGCTTTAAATTTATGCATGGTATCAAGCGCTACAATTTGTCCATTGTTAACGACTAAATCTGCTTTTTTCCACGTCAATGAATAAACATCCGCAATTTGTGCGTTACGCAAAATAAAGTCGGCTTCTATTTTTCCTTGCGATGACAAAATATTTTGTGCAAGCTGTTGTAGTTTGTTTGTCATTCTCTGCACTCCTTTTTTTCTTTAAGCACTATCATGCACGAATATTTGTTCAAATTCAAGATTTATGGGATATAACTTTGCTTTGGTGACAAGAAAAACGACCACATATTAATGGTCGTTTGTAAATTCTAATTCTTTAGGTGGCTGTCCTTTTTTATTCATCAAGCGCATGCGAATGGGTTCGATTTTTAATGTCACCATTTCATCCTGATTGCCAACGAAAATACTAGTAAAAAATTCTGCTATCTTATTTTTTATGCCTTCTTCGTGTACTTCTGTGAGCCTGCCCTCTATTTCAACATACGTATCACCAAAGCCTCCATTTTCATAGCCATATAAAATATGGGTATATGGGTTATTGCGAAGCTCTTCCATTTTTCCGGAGTGCTTATTCGTCACTGTATATAATACAAAATCATCATGTTGGAATGTCATGTAACGGGAGTAGGGTTTACCGTTTTCTACCGTCGCCATCGTTCCTATTTTTTCACGATTCAAAACTTCTAAAATTTCATCACGTACAGAAGTCATTTCATCCCATCCTTTCATCTTCATATCTATCTTGCCCTCCCTTAGCTAAGCTAAACCGCCTTTTTTTGAAAAATGCGAAATGACTATCTTCGGGATTTTTCTCAATCTATTGCTATAATAACTTGTTAGACAACATGAATTTTTAGAATGAGGGTTTTAATGATGAAGCAAGCTTTTTTCACTCGCTGTCTGTTTTTCTTTACAGGCATTTTAGTACTGTCTTTTGGCATAACATTAACGATTAAAGGTCAAATATTTGGGGTTGGTTCTTGGGATGTTCTGCATATTGGTTTAACTAAAACATTCGGCTTAACTATCGGCACCTGGTCCATCTTAATGGGCCTTGCCATTTTAGTATTTGATATGCTAGTTACGAAGAAATTTCCACTGCCAGGCACATTTATAGATATGTTTTTAGCTGGTATTTTTATTGATATTTTTAATTATTGGCTTCCTGATATCGATGGTTTATGGATGCAGCTACTTGCTTATATATCTGGATTAGTTTTATTAGGTTGGGGCTGTGGCATGTATATGGTGGCAAACTTAGGAATTGGTCCACGGGATACGTTAATGCTTCTTATGGTCCATAAGCTGAACTGGAGTGTTACGCGCGCTCGTACAACGATGGAAGTTACAGTAGCAATACTTGGCTTTTTACTTGGTGGCCCTATTGGGATTGGAACAGCTCTAATGGCTTTTGGACTTGGACCGATTGTACAATTTGCTTTAACTTTTAACGAAAAATTATTTATGAGATGGACTGGCGTGAAGAGCGCTGTCGTATAAGCTTACAGGACAATGCAAAAAGGTGCATTGTCTTTTTTTATTCGCTTGCAATATACAGTTCAACTATATATAATCAAACTATATAGTTGAACTGTATATGAGGTGAACTTGTGAAAAAACATAAATTACTACCTTTATCTGAAACCATGCATTATATTCTACTCGCCTTACGCGAACCGTTACACGGCTACGCAATGATGCAAAAAATCGAGGAAATGAGCGCTGGTAGTGTAAGAATTGCTGCTGGCACCATGTATGGGGCAATTGAAAATTTGTTGAAATATCATTGGATTTCTCCTGTAGAGTCACAGGATACGAGGCGCAAGGTTTATCAAACAACAGCTGAGGGACTAGAAATATTAGCAGCCGAGCAACAAAGATTGCAGCGAATATTATCTTTATATGAGGGAGCTGATGGATATGAAAAAGTTTAAAATCTTTTTTGATATCGATAAGGAAGAGCAATAGTTAAATGATATGTTGTCCAAAGGATGGGTTTGTACAAAAATAAATTCTATTGGTTTTTATACATTTAAAAATACGGCTGATCTTGAACAAGTTATCCGTATTGATTATCAGCAAGATCTTCAGAGAGAAGACCGAACTAACTATAAACAGTTATATGAGGATTTTGGATGGCAAGCATTAAAAGAAAAATCGTTTGATGGTACCTATTATTGGTTAAAAAGAAAAGATGGTAACGATCAATTATTTTCTGATAATGATTCCCAAATTGCAAAATATAAAAGATTAATGAAACATTCCAGTAATTGGGCGATACTCACTTTTATATGGTTTATGATTTTTTATAATAAAAATAACAACTTTTCTAAGTATCTACATATAAAAGATGCTTATTTTACACCAGGTTTATGGGACAAAGAAGGTTATGCTTTCCTTTTTGCTTTTTTATTTGAAACACCCTTTGCCCTCATGCGTTTTATCCCACCATGGCTATTTTTAGCAGCGTTCGCCATGTACCTAATCATGTATTTCCGTTATCGTAAATCTATACAGCAGTTTATTGGATAAACTGCAAGGAGCCACTTATTAAGTTCCCCAGTCAAGTAGACAGTTTTAAAAGAGACTAAGCGCCATCTGGTTGGATTGTTTTTGAAAGCAATGGTAATTATAAAAGTAAATATATTCTTCAACGACTTGTATCACTTCATCCACCGAATTGTCAGCTAAGAGATATAAACATTCACTCTTAAAATATGAGCAGAAGGATTCGATACACGCATCATGGCAGTTCCCTTTACGTGAATGGCCGCCGATTATGCCCAGTTGTTCAACTTGTTTATGGTATTTGATTGACGTGTACTGGTGTCCTTGATCAGAAGGAATCCATCTTTTGTAGGTAAATACTTAATATTCATAACGATACTTTATTTTCTGTATGTTCCTTAAAAATACACTCTACACATTATCGAATACACGTGAAATACGATTTTTCCACACACAACGCTTCTTGAGAATAATTGATTGCACGCCTAGTTCACACATTCTTTCTTATGATTTCTAATTTAAAATCATTTGTATACGATTTATTTTTTTCAGGCATCAAAAAATCCCCTTTAAGTAGAATGTTAACTACAGATTATTATAGCTCTTTTAACATTTTCTACTTAAAGGGGATACTACCAAAACGGCTCCTATTATATATTTTCTCTGATTCTTACCTAATGCGTGAGCAATCGAATCGTTTTTGTACGACTAATCGGTACTGCCGAATCGTGCTCGACGACGACAACAGTTGAAAACTTATTATAATAATGGTCATCGTGAGCCTTAGGAGATAAAATAATAAGTTTTCGTTGTAATTCGTTTACATACAAATCAAACACTTTTTCTTTCCGCTCCTCATCTAATGCACTGTCAAATTCATCTAGGACGATGAAGCTTGGTGAAGTATTTAAATTTTGTAGCAGGGCAAGTGCAA
This sequence comes from Lysinibacillus sp. NPDC097231, assembly GCF_044761885.1. Classification (NCBI taxonomy): domain Bacteria; kingdom Bacillati; phylum Bacillota; class Bacilli; order Caryophanales; family Bacillaceae; genus Lysinibacillus; species Lysinibacillus sp. NPDC097231. The sequence continues at coordinate 9,933 of NZ_JBIWDH010000055.1, forward strand.
ATAATAGTGAGCTTAATGATTCTTCACCACCTGACACACCTTTTCCTAGCTTACCATGTCTGGCCTTTGTGCCAACATCTTCTAATCGGCCACTATGACCTATTTTCCGTGCCTTAATATATAATTTAAAAATCGTACGACCTTTTTTATCTTCAAAACGTTCATATTCAATTTTTCCTTCAAATTGGAATTCATCCATATATTTCGTAAATAAATTGTTAATTTTAAGAACATTCATATTGATGGTCGTTTCAAGACGATTCTCATTATCTAATGCTCGATTCCTGTGGATTTCTAAGTATTCCTGTGTCCGATCTACAGTCTCTTTTTTTAGGTTAAAGTCATTTTTTACTGCAATATAATTACGCTCTGCCTCCGGATTCACATCTTCTACTCGTGCATTCTCAAAGTTAATACGGGCTGTGGTATTTTCATTTTTCAACTTTGTCACAGTACTATTTATTACTAGAGCCACTTCTTGTACTTCAGCAAAAATATCTGGAATAATTGTTGCTAGCTCTTCCAAACAGAGTTGTTCTTGCAAAGTGGAAGCCTCTGCCACTTCTAATTCTTCCTGATATTTGGCAAGCATCTTCTTCGTCCCTTGTACATCATTTTCCGCATCCGTTAAATCACGCTCAAGCGATCGAATATCACTTTCCTTCTGTCTACAAACATCATGAAGTTTATAGCTCTCATCCTTTAATTGATTAAGCTTGCTATTCGACTCATCAATAGTATCATTCATGTCTTTTAACTTTGATTTCGTCTCTGCAAGCTGTTCTTGAACTTTCTTTAAAGCTCCAAGCTGCTCATAAATATCTAGGTCAGTTTTTAGCTTTTCTATTTCAAATTGGATGGCTACTTTTTTCTCTTGCTCGTTTTGTAGTGCCGCTGTCATCTGGATTTCTTGTTTCTGAAACGCTGTAAACTGTTCGTCTAGTTTTGTTTTATACTGTAGCTTATGATGCTTAAATTCAGCATCTACAACACTTGCTTCTGCCTTCTGTACATCCTTTATAATACTATTTAGCTTTTGCAAATTAATTTGGTTTTCTTTAAACTGTGTTGTCGCTGCTGATAACTGTGTGTCAAGTTGAGTTCTTAATTGACGTATTGTGTTTAACTGCTCTGTCAGCATTTTATCATTTAAAATAACTGTATTTTTTTCTTGCGCACCTCGATAGCCCTGCCCATCCACTAATAATTCGCCTTGGATTTTTGGCGCTTGCATCTCGAAAAATTGCTGCGCCCACCATAATGCTTTTACGGCAAAATTTTGTTCTTTTTCCGATAATCCTTGTCGAACAACTAATTTTTGCGCTGGTAAACTAGTTGTTAAACGCTCTGGTACAATTGAACGTAACGACACATGATATAAATCATTAAACGCTATTTTCTCTTTTGCATCATAAAAAATGGTGTATTTAATTGAATTCAAACGATTTTCATGCTCTATTGTGGCACCTTCAGCTAACGTAACTAAATCTCGGAATGTATAAGCCAAGATATCTCGTTGCTTAAATTGTTGTAAGCCCGCTAATTGGCGAGCTGAATATATTTGATTGTTTTCACGTTGTGTAATTTCAATTGTTGTATCTTCAAGTGCCTGCTCTAAGGAAACTTTTTTCTTATAATACTCTTGAATTCGCTCTTCAAGATGTGTAATTTTTTGTTGTACTTGGTGGGAACTCGTATGCTCTGCTAGAAGTGCGATTGCTTCCTGTTCCGCTTTTTCAATTTGCTCTAGCTCCCATTTAAGGGTTAATCTATTTGAATTAAGCTCATCCTTTTGCATAGTCAAATTTGTTAATTGCTGCTGTAATTGTTTATATTGCTGTTCAACTATAACTAGTTCTTTTTGTGCATCATTGAATTTTGCTTTTGTTACATCCTCTGTAAATCTAAGCTGTTTACGCTGTTCCTCTGTATGAACAAGTTGCTCTTTTAATTCCTGCTCTGTCACAATCAAGGTCTCTCGTTTCTTGGATAACTGCTCAAGCAATGTTGATTTTGATTGCTTTTCCTCATCCATTTGCAGTTGCTTTTTATGTAACTCTTGTAATAAAAGTTTTGCTTTTTTGATTTGTTTCTTTATTTGTACAATTTTTCCCTCTGTATATTGACGAATGTCCGTTTGCTTTATTTGTTTTTCTTCAAGTTCTTGCTTTTGATTGCTGTATAATTGCACGAGTGACATGGTATAAAGTATATGAGCTTTTCCTGCTTCATATAGACGGATCTTATTATTTTTTAAACGATCAAATTCTTCTTTTGCTATTTTCAAATTAAATTCAGCCTGCTTAACAACTGTCTTTGCAGCTATCAGTTCTTGTTCCAGCTCTTTAACACCTTCAATTGCCGTTTCCCACGACTGCTGGATTTCAGTAATATTATGCATTTCACTAAATCGACGAAAACGCTCTTCTGGCGCCATCACAGCAAACTGATTCACTTCTTGTTGATACCAAATTAAATAAAATAAATCTGAATCAATTTTATATTTAAACTGTAAATCTTCTTTATATGTTGTAAAATTACGTTGGTTTGTATCACCTGAACGATAAATATCACTAACCGTCAATGCATCCTCTGTTTCTCCTGTTAGGACATGATATTCACGCTGCAGTGCGCCTCGATTTGCATCCTGCTCAATCACTAAACGAAAAGAAATAAAAGGTGCTGCGTCAATTCGAGAAGGTCCTTCATTTTTAAAGGTTAGCTCCACCATCGCTCTCCATTTTTGATGGTTTGGTAAATTATTTGAACGCAAGCCCTCTAGATCGATTTTTGACGAATAAAGTACCGCTCCCATGCAAAATGAAATAGTTGATTTTCCTGTGCCATTTGGACCGGTGATTAATATATGATCATTAGCTTGACCAAATAAAATACGCGTTGGTTTATAGTCACGTATACCACTAAACTGTAGACGATAGGGAATCATAGTGCATCCTCCCGAATATACAGATTATAGCGTTTGAAAAATTTCAATACTTCTTCTTTATTTAGCTGAGTGGACTGAGCAAATTCTGCTGTTCTTCTTAAAAACGAATCGGAAAACATATGAACACCAATTGCTGTTAACGAATAGGCTTTTTCATTTTTTGAAATTTCATTTTCTTCTACTGCACCGATTTTTTTCAGTTGGTCGATATTTCTCAGTAATTTAGCACTCGCATTTAATAGCTCATGTCCAAAATCGGTTAATATTTGCTGTATTAAAGTATATTCATGATTTAGTACTTCCTGCTGATAAAACATATACAGTAAAATAGCAAGTGCTTCCTTGCTTAACGTCGATTTTGCATCCTTTGCAGAAACTCGCATCATAATGATCACGCGTGTTCTTTTTTCATCATAAATTACTCGAAAGTAGCGATTCACTGCTGCATTTACACGTTCAATAAAAGAATAGAAAGCCTTGTCATCATTTTTTATGTTTAATAACTTTTCTAAATCCTTGCGTCTTAAACCATAATTACTGCCTAGTACACTAGCTGAGGATGAAAATAATAGCTGCATGAATGCTAGCTCTTCCTCAGCCGATAAGTAGGCACGTAAATTACTCATTGTCGCGAGTTGTGCGTTTATGTTGTTGTAATGTAAATCGTCTGTCGTCATCTTCTACCCACTCCCATCGTTTATCGAATTGTTTTGTGTCCAATACTTCCTTCATATTCACCTTTTGCTTACTCGTTAAAGCTGATACAGCTAAAAGGGATCGAATTGCATCTCCCCATTCAGCAGAGCTTGATTCAATCATCACTTCTTCTAGCTCACTTTCACCGTGTATGTCTAAGTAGTGTTCGATTATATCCGTATTAATAACCGCCTTCGTCATTTGCCAAGCTGCGTCATCAAACAGTTGTTGAACGGATTCATCTTCAACAATTGTTTCTTCAAAGTCGATTTCCTCTTCAGTTTCAATTGGATCATTCACTTTTGGCTCATAGGTTTCTAAATAGTGAATAGCATCATCAATATCTTGTCCACCTATTGGAGCAGCAAATTTAATTGGCAACCAAATACCGTCCAGCTCCTCATCCTTATACTGTGCCTGCTCCATAAAACTAAATAAATCGTACGCATTTGGGATATTCGAATCAATTGGTGGGTTATACATATTTATTATAAATGTGCGTACCTTTTCTGGTGAAATCGAATCGGCGAGAGGGGTATCCTGCATCGTTACAAAACGAATATATTTCGTAAGCATTCCTAGACTAAGCGCTGTTCCCTTTGATAAGACAGCTGTCCCACGTTGTACTAGCTCACTCATCACTAAGCTCTCTTCTACTGTTTGGAACTGGCTAAGTCGCTCTTGCATTTTTATTTCAAGTTCCTGCATTAGCTGATGGATAATTTCAAGCTGAGGCAAAGCATTTCGATCAGCGAAAAATTCTAATTGACGAAGTTCCAGTTTTTGAATAGCATCTTCAACATTGTGAATCATAGATGCAATTTTATTTCCTCCTGAGATGCCATTATCATCATAGGCTGCACTAAGCTCCGCATCTCGTCGTGCTTGAAAAAGTGAACGCCCAATATCATCCTGTAGATAATACGCTAATGAATCGTTCGCAAGACGAATAAGTGCATCCATCATCCGTTTACCTCGGTCTAATAATTTTATTTGACGCGTTTGCTTCGTGAGCCAGCTATTACGTGACAAAATGTAAATTAAATGATCAAGTTGCTTAATGGTTGGAGGGACATCGTCAATATATGTATTGCGATAGCGATAATACAGCACTTCTGTATCCTCAATAGACTCTGTTAAGCCTAGAGATTCTTCATATAAAAGCTGAATCGTATTCAGAAACCGCAAAATTTCAAGTGGTGACTCATAAATTTGCTGGCTTCCTAGCTCGTTTAATACTCCAGCCAATGATGCAATATCACGCATTGATGTTTTAAGCTCAGCTGTGTTCGATTCAACATTAAAAATAGAGATTGGCGCACGCTTTACTGTATCCATTTCATCCATTGTTCTACATCTCCTAATTGCTGCTCTTGTTCATGCTCAGCTATTTCAAGTTCGCCAAGAAGCCATTTTTTATATGCTTCGATATCTGAAAAAATCCGATTATCCCTAGCAATGATTTTATACGGAGTATTGATTATTTGTACGGCATGCTTAGCTATTGTTAAGCCTGCAACATCAAAATCTGTCCAAATAATTACTGTTTGTGTGGTAACTAGCTGACGAATCAACGTTTTATGCGCAGATCTTATTTGACCATCTAAGCATAAAATAAAGGCATTTGTACGCTTTAAAAAGCTTGTTTCCTTTGCCATTCGCGTTAGGATTGCCCTATTTTCAACGAGCCAAATGATACTCGCCCCCGTTTTATACGTATCCTTTAAAATAGCATCATCTGTTAATGCATGAATAACACCTTGTTGATGTTGGCTAAATGTCCCCGTTAAATCACCTGCAAAAAAGACTGGTGTAATTTTCCCTAAACTAATTAATCCGCAATCGCTTGTTTGTATAGAGAAGACACGCTCTAGCTCTTCGATAAATTCTTTTTGCTCACGGTCGAAAACTTTTGAGCCACCAATTTTATCAAAAAGCGTTGCACCTATTTCTTTAAAATCAAACAGTACTCCTTTATTTGCCAATTGAAAAAAGCCTATTGAAAAATGCAAAAAACGTAATCGTTTTTCAATCGACCAATAGGATAATAGCCATGTCGTTTGTGCTAATTTTTCAATGGGCATTGCTACAAGCTCATTTAATTGTTGTACAGCTTGTTGAAATTCTTCTATAGGTTGTATGTCCGCACTTTTTTGTAACTGTAATGCATAATTTTGTAACTTTTGCGTTTGCTGCTCGTTCTGTGCATCAAAATAACACTTTAGACTTGGTCCAATTCGGTAATGGATTTTTTTGGCGGTACGTCCATCTTGTTCGAAAACAATTTCTTCAATAATCCAACCTTCCGTAATCCAACTCTGAATTGTAGAAAAACCCTCTGTTAGATTTCGCTTTGCATTTTTTGTAAATTTATAGTTTAATAGCTCTTGCGGTGGCATTGTTTTTGTTAATTGGCCGACCTTTAAAAACGATACAGTGCGGTATGTTCGTGCAGTTTGTTTCGCTACAGTATACTGTTTAATTGTATCCGTAATATATTTTGGAGGTACTTCAAGGTGTTCCCCATTTCTGACAAAATACGAAGTCAAAAATTGTTCTATCATACTACCCACACCCTTTCTCTTCTATTATACAAAACTTGTATATTGAATGCAGTATTTCTATTTTACTTCACTAAAGTCGCATGAAAATAATCTGAAATGAAGATAAATCATAATCTAAAGAACATGTAAAAACGCTACCCATAAAAAAACTACATCATCCATCAGGCTATCTGATTTCTGACGTAGTATTTTTTCTTTTTACGCTTTCTCTGTATTTTGCCCAGTACCTTCTATTACTTCAGGTGTTCCATCCACTATATCTTCCTGCACATTTTCAGCAGCAGGCGGCGTGACTGTCACCAAAGTATAGTCATCTTCTTGTAAAATTTCAAACGAAAATTGTTGACGAATATCCCCCACGTATAGTGAAGTCCCAATGTCAACATTCGTGACATCTATTTCAATGGTTTCTGGAATTTCAGTTGGCTTCACTTTGATACGAACCTCACGATTAGGCTGTAACAGGAAACCTCCATCCGCAACCCCGACAGCATCACCGATAACAGTCACTTGAATATCCACTTCTAGCTCCTCTGCCATATTAATTGACTTGAAATCGACATGTTTAACATTGCCTTTTAATGCACAACGTTGTACTTCTGTTAATACCGCATTTATCCGTTTACCGTCTACATCTAATTGAAAAACACTTTTAGTACCATGCTTAGCTAGCATTTTCGCAAATGCTCTAGCATCTAACGTAATAGCTGTTGATTCCATTTGAAATCCGTAGACAACGCCAGGAATGGTGCCATTTTGTCTAAGCTGTGTTAATGAAGATTGACGTCCTTTTTGGCGTTTGTTTGCAGTTAAAACCATATTCATCGAATATCTCCCCTTTCATGGAAACTAGTCTCATAAAAGGTTTTGCCCGTTCTCTAAATTTTTATACATTTCATTAAAACAACGAAATAGGCACAATTGAGTTCTATCCGTCACTTCGGCTCTTCAATCCGTCGTTTCGATGGTTCTATCCGTCATCGCATCTCTTCTATCCGTCGTTTCGATGACTCTATCCGTCAGAGTGTAAATGTTCTTCTTAGCAGTTTTTTATTGAAAGCTTCTATCGCTTAAAAAGAAAAATGTCCAATGCATGTAGATTGTCTGCATTGGACATGGTCATTTTTATGCTTTGGCAGAGCCACTAACAAACTTTGTATCCTTATAATACATATTTTTAACAAGAACGTTTGGACCTAAGCATTTTACGGCTGGACAGTGACAGTTTAGTGATTTGGCTAAATTTGTTGCCATCCATTTATCAAAAATCGCTGGGAGTTTATCGTTTGCAATATTACCCAGCGCAGGTGTGTCGCCAAAATCGGTCACAATGACATCGCCTGTAAAGATATTGACATTTAAGCGAGAGCGACCATCTGGATCATTACGCATCGTAACGTTTTTTTCTTCTCTAAGTCGTTTTAAGAGCTTTTGATCTTCCTCATTCATGCTACATGGATAGAAAGGTAGCGTACCAAATAGCATCCAAGTGTTTTCATCTCTAATATCAAGTAGGTGATGAATCGCATCACGAGTTTCCTCAAGTGATAAGGACGTAAGAGCACTTGCAAAATCTGAAGGGTACATTGGATGCACCTCGTGACGTGCACATTTCATCTCGTTGATAATTTGGTTGTGGATGTGCTCTAAGTAAGGTAATGTTTTTTTGTTTAACATAGTTTCTGCCGATACCATGACACCGTGTTCAGCAAGCATTTTTGAGTTATCAATCATGCGTTGGAATAAAGCCGCACGCTGTTCATATGTCGGTTTTCTCTCCATCATTGCAAAGCCAGTTTCAACGAATTCATCAATAGTACCCCAGTTATGGGAAATATGTAGCACATCTAAATATGGAGCAATCAGTAAATAACGTTCGGGCTCCATCGTTAAGTTGGAGTTGATTTGTGTTCGCACGCCTTGTTCATGTGCGTATTTCAATAGCGGCAATACATAGTTTTGAACGGATTTCTTAGACATCATGGGTTCTCCACCAGTAATCGAGATTGTTTTAAGATGTGGAATTTCATCTAAACGCTTCGTTAGCAAGTCGATTGGTAGTGCCTCTGGATCTTTATTTTGTAATGTATAGCCGACTGCGCAGTGAGCACAACGCATATTACAAAGGGTTGTTGTTGTAAATTCAATATTGGATAGGGTCATGTGCCCATGTTGTTCAATATCTAAATACGCTTCCCATGGATCATATGCGGGCGTAATTTTTTGTAGAGTCGTCATATTTCGTACATCTTCCTTTCTAGCATTCTATTGTCTCATATTCGCTAGTAATTTCAAATATGAAATTACTGAAAGGGCTATTTTAGGACTAGACGAACATTTTTTTACCCAATAAAGAAAACGTCCGCGGTTTCACTTGCCTAGAAACGATTGAATAATAAAGCGCATACATGTCCTAATATTCTGGAAATTGTTGTAATTGGCCATTTTACTGTTATTTTTTTAAAAAAACGTTATCATGGATAGAGGAAATAGTCACAATGCATCGAAGAAAGTGGGAACGGACATGATGAAATATGAAACATTATTTTTTGACGTGGATGATACGTTACTAGATTTTGATTTAGCTGAAAATGCTGTACTTGACCGCATGTTTAAAGAGGAAAACATACCAGCTACTCCAGAGATGATTGCACGCTACAAAGAAATTAATGAGTCCATGTGGCGAGCTTTCGAGCGTGGGGAAGTAACAAAAAACACATTACATAACACTCGATTTGCGATTGCTTTAAAAGAATTTGGCATCGAAGTCGATGGCGTCTACTTTGAAACGCTTTTCCAAAAATATTTGCAGCAGGCTCATCATTATGTAGATGGTGCCTATGAGGTAATCGCTCAGCTAGCCGATCACTATCAGTTATATGTTGTATCAAATGGCGTAACGATTACACAAAATAAACGACTAGTGGATGCCAATTTAGCGCAATATTTTAAAGGCATTTTTATTTCAGAGCAAACAGGCTATCAAAAACCAATGCCAGCCTTTTTCGATTATGTATTTGAACGTATCGATAATTTTGATAGAGAAAAAGCGCTTATTATCGGGGACTCTTTGACATCAGACATAAAAGGCGGTTTGCAGTCAGGGATCGATACTTGCTGGTTTAATATCCGTAATATTGAAAATACGAGCGGCATTGAACCACATTATGAAATTAAAAAGCTACATGAATTACATGTATTATTAGATAACAAAATAGCACTTCTTTAAAGAGAAGAGACGAAGTTTCACAAAAAATAGCTACCTAATATCTAAGCATTAGGTAGCTATTTTCTATAATAATTCCTTTGCAAGTAGCTTGTAGCTATTTTTGCGACTTTCTAATGCATATTGATTGCAGTTAAGCATTACTTCATCAAACCCATACAGTTCTTGTTCTGCTACTAAAAATTCAGAGATTTCCTTAGGTGTTCCGACAAGATTAGCTTTTCGATTATCGGCAATTGTCATTCTATCCAGCTCTGTCAGCGGATAATCCTTTGCCTCTTCTGGCGACATCGCTTGAATGATTTGCCCCTTCATCAATTGTAGCCGTGTAATATCAATAGGCTTTGCCAAATATTCCGCTTCCTCTAAGGTATCTGCAACTGTTGCAGCATAGGTAACGATAATTTGTGAGCTCTCCATATAATAAGAAGGTGTAAAGTAAGTTCTATATGCATCAAATATATCCTTTGACATATTTCCAGTGAAAAACTGCGCATATGAATAACCCACACCTAATCGTCCTGCCTGCATAGCGCTTTGACCACTCGACCCTAGCAACCAAGCCTCAGGTAATTGGATATTAACTGGTGCCGCTATCACTTGATCATAGACTTGCTCACCTGTTTTTTGATTATTCATCAGCTTTAAAATAATTTCGAGTTTATCATATTGCTCTGTAAACGGTTGTCTTCTTCCCTCTGCAAGTGCATAAATTGAGGCATGATCGCCTCCAGGGGCTCTGCCAACGCCAAAGTCTATACGATTCGGTGCCAAACCACTTAATGTTTTAAAGACCTCTGCTAGCTTATAGGGTGAATAGTGCATCATCATAACTCCACCAGTACCAATGCGAAGACGCTTTGTTTTCGCAGCTAAAAAAGCAGCTGTAACCTCAGGAGCCGAACTTGCTAGTGACTGACTATTATGGTGTTCTGCTAGCCACATACGATGATAGCCGAGTTGTTCACCTAAAAGAGCTATTTGTTCTGTACGCCGAAAGGCTTCCTCTGCAGTATGACCTTTTGGTACAGGCATTTGATCTAAAATACTTAATTTCATTGAAAACATCCTCTCTGTCTCTATGCTCTCCTCTCTACTTTAATATATGGATGTTTTTTTACAAAGCAAAAGACCTTACTCATAGGCAAGTTGCTTCATATGCCAAGTTTCATAAACCATACTAATGAGCATTCGTCTTTCATTGGCACTCAAGACAACATCATTAAATTTCATGGCAAAGGCAGTAAATTGTGAGGCTTGTTCATCCACAACAAACTGTAAAATAGCATGTCCTTTTTCACCTTGAAATGTAATATCACCTGATAATTCGACAACATGCTCACCTGTTTTAGCTTGATAATACCGCCAATATGGTTCAAAAAATGCATAATTAAATGCATTACGAACAGATACCTCTGAAAAACTTGCCAAATACCCTTCTTTTACTGTTTCGATATACTCATTATCTGTTATATCTTTTTTGGCATTATAAACAACCCCAACAAGTACCCCCATAAATACTACGCAAATAAATACTCTTACATGATTTCCTAAACTCAAATGTCATCACGTCCCCTTTACGTAAAAAACATCATACCTACATAATACACTATTTTTTTACATGAAATAGAATATTTTTGTTTTTTGTAGAAGTTTTAAAGATTTAACATTATAGTGACCATTCGTTTACTTTTTGAAATCAGCAGGCAATGCCAAATTTTAAAACGCCGCCCTTATTATGTTTATATACTTAGGCCACATAAATTATGCCTATGATTTACCTATGAGGCTTGCACAAATTGCTCTAAATTTGCCATTAAACTTGGTAGTGGGTATGTACGTAATTTATTTATCGTTGTGACAATTCTATTACTTATGAAAAATACATATGACTATTTTCCATAAAGAGAGACTTTGGGTTTTTCTTCATCCCCACTGATTATTTAGTCTTCACTAATTTGGATTTACAGTTAGTTATGCTTTTCTATCCATACGTTGACAAAAAATAATAATACTTGAAATAAAGAATCCATTTTGATCAAATTTTGTCAAAATGGATTCTTTTTATTTGCTGTAAAATATAGCTTAGAATACTTTTACTCAAAGTAAAAGTTATCACTTTAACTTATGAAAATAATATTGAGGTAAGTTTTCACTAGCGTCGCATTAAAATAATTCAACACCTTATATAAAACTGAATTTTCTGCAATATTATTTAAGCACAAAAAAAGCCTTTATAATGGTTGG
>NZ_JBIWDH010000056.1:0-21412 GCF_044761885.1 Lysinibacillus sp. NPDC097231
CTTGCGTTATTCATCTTAATTGAACCGCCGTATACGGATCCGTACGTACGGTGGTGAGAGAGGTCGGGGGTTAGTCACCCCCTCCTACTCGATTCTTGCTCATCAGAAGGATAATCAAATGGTAACTGAAGTAAATATTGTGCCAAATGTGCAATAGGAGTAGCCTCTAAAAATGACGACTCCGCTTCGTTTGCTTTTAAAATATTGATTTCTTTATTTAGTTGTTCCATTTTTCGATCTAGTTCAGCAGCTTGAATGGCAGCTTCCTTCAATTCATAACGAATATGTTCGGGTACTTCTTTGTTGTATTTGTAATAGATTTTATGTTCAAGGCTAGCCCAAAAGTCCATTGCGATTGTACGGATTTGGATTTCTGTATATACCATTTCCATACGATCAGACATGAAAATAGGGATTTTTATAATGAGATGCAAGCTTTGATAGCCATTTTCCTTAGGATAGGCAATATAATCTTTTACTTCTACAATTTCAATATCATTTTGTGCCTGTAGCATCGCGCTTACTTTATAAATGTCCTCTACAAAGGAGCAAGTGATTCGTACACCTGCAATATCACGAATGTTTTCGCGAATCGCTTCGATAGAAGGCTCGATGTCCTTCTTCTGGATCTTCAACAATATACTCTTTGGTGATTTTACCCGAGTTGATACATGTTCTATTGGATTATATTCATGAATTAGCTTAAATTCTTCTTGTAATATATTTATTTTCGTTTCAATTTCTTGCAGGGCGAATTTATAGCCTATAAAGAAACGTGTTAATTCTGTCTGAAGTGTTTTAAAAGTGGTTGCTTCGAGTTCGTTGTTCATATTACATTAAATCCTTTCTACAATAATGTATCACCCATTCCTCTTTTAGCTTAACAAAGATCCCGATAAATTAGAAATTAGTACTCTGAAATTTTTTAGCTTTCTATAAAAAAACAAAAATAAAAAGGGGTGGTGTAGCCCCCTTAGTTTTATACGATAATTTCAGCATTTAAGTTGTATCGTTTATTAAATTCATCAACGAATACTTGTAAATCAATATAGGTTCCTATATATGGCTCTGTTTCTTGGTCACGTAGGAAACCGCAAGTAGCCTTTAACGATTTTGAAAATTCAAGCAACATTTGTTCGTTATCCAGTTGTACATGTAACGAAAGTGCATTGTCTTTTGTATTAACTTTGAAATATTTACCATCTATAATGCGTTCTAAATTTGTTTCCTGAAAAAGAAAAATATAATCTTTGTATATTAACCTCACAATACCCCGCCCTTTTTGCAATAATTCACCACGTCTGAATATGCCAAATCTCCACCGAAAATTGAAAGGGCACTACCAATCGTGACGTGAAGGTTACCATTCGCTATTTTTTTAAATCTTTCTAAGTCGTCTATTGAACGAACTCCACCTGCATATGTTGTTGGAATAGTTGTCCAAGCGGCTAAATCACACACTAAGCTTTCCTGCATACCACCTTTTTTTCCTTCTACATCCACCGCATGAATAAGCAGTTCATCACAGAAATTTTCAATATAGGCAATAGATTCGGCATTTACTTCAAAGTCACTAAATCTTGTCCATTTATCAGTAACAACAAACCATTTTCCATCGCGCATACGGCAGCTTAAATCGATGACAAGATGCTGCTTACCGATAATACGTACTAATTGCTTGAGACGCTCTAAATCAAGCTTACCATCATGAAATATAAAAGATGTAACAATCACATGCGAAGCACCTGCATCAATATACTTTTTTGCATTTTCCATGGTGATGCCGCCACCGACTTGTAAACCTTGAGGATACGCTGCTAGTGCTGCTAAGGCGGCTTCTTCATTGCCTTCGCCAAGCATAATGACGTGACCACCTGTTAATTGATCCTTTGCAAACATTTCAGCATAGTAACTAGAGTCATGATTAGAAATAAAGTTTTCAATGACTTCTTGATCTGTTTGCCCCAAAGTACTACCAATAATTTGCTTTACTTTGCCATCGTGTAAATCGATGCAAGGTCTAAATTCCAATAGCTTCACTATCCTTCCGTGCAATCAAATTCTTCTATATCATAGCATGGAAAGATTGATAATAACCGTGAAATGTCAATTGTCAAAATAATGTTAAAAGAATTTCGTGAATTCTCTTTTTAAACGATTTTTCCTGTTATGCTATGGTAAAATAAAAAGATTGAAATGAACACGAAAGGACGAACCGAAATGGCAGAGAATCTTGATTTATTTGAACTAAATAAATTTTTTATACTCGGACGTCCAATCGTCTCTATCTTTCATAATGCACAAAATATGTATTCGATCGTTCGTGTGAAAATTCAAGAGACCAACTTACAGTATGAAGATAAGGAAATAATAGTTGTTGGTTATTTTCCACCGTTACAAATGGATGAACAATATCGTTTTACGGGTTTATTGAAACAACATCCAAAATATGGTGTGCAATTTCAAGTTGAGACGTTTACAAAAGAGGTACCAGCAACGGAGCAAGGAATTATTCACTACTTATCGAGTGATTTATTTGTTGGTATCGGAAAAAAAACTGCTGAAACAATTGTAGAAAAACTAGGGGCTAATGCCCTACGTCTTATTTTAGAAGACCCAAATGTGCTTGATGTTGTCCCACGGCTATCTACTGAAAAAAAAGAAGTAATTCATCGTACGATAGAACAAAATCTGGGCTTAGAACGTGTTATGATTCAGCTAAATGAGTGGGGTTTTGGGCCGCAGCTTGGTATGAAAATTTACCAGACATATCGAACTGAAGCGATTGAATTATTAACTGAAAATCCCTATCGTCTAATTGAAGATATAGAGGGCGTCGGTTTCTTTCGCGCGGACGAACTAGGTGAGAAATTAGGGATTACTGGCAATCACCCCGACCGTATTAAGGCTGCAATTTTACATATTCTCAATACAGCAGCTTTATCGGACGGGCATGTGTTCTTAGATGCTGAACATGTTTTACCGCTTGTAAAGGATATGCTTGAACAAAGCCAACGACAAGAAATTCCTTTTGAAGTGATTTCTAAGGCGTGTATTGAAATGCGTGAGGAAAGTAAAATATGTGGGGAAGAGACAAGAATGTATTTGCCATCACTCTATTTCTCAGAGGTTGGAATCGCGTCGAAAATAGTAGCGTTAATCGAACGTAACAAAAAGGCTGAACACTTTAGTAAGGACGAGATACGAAAAGCTATTGGTGAAACCGAAGAATTGCTCAATGTCACTTATGCAGAAACACAAGCGAATGCCATCGAACAAGCATTAAATTCAGCGGTTATGATTTTAACTGGGGGTCCCGGTACAGGTAAAACTACTGTTGTCAGAGGTGTAGTGGAAGTATACGCAAAACTACACGGATTATCATTAAATCCAAAGGAATACGCACAAAAAGAAGAGCCCTTTCCAATTATTTTATGTGCCCCTACAGGACGGGCTGCAAAGAGGTTATCAGAATCAACAGAACTTCCTGCAATGACGATTCATCGATTACTAGGTTTCACTGGGCAAGAAAAGGAAGAAGAAACTGAACGTGAGGTTACTGGAAAGCTCATCATCGTGGATGAAATGTCAATGGTGGATACTTGGCTCGCGCATCAATTATTAAAAGCCTTACATGAGGATGTACAGGTGGTATTTGTTGGCGATCAGGATCAGCTTCCACCGGTTGGGCCAGGACAGGTATTAAAGGATTTACTTGCTTCGAAACAAATTCCTACTGTGGAATTAACGGAGGTATACCGACAGGCAGAGGGTTCAACAATTATTGAACTTGCTCATCAAATTAAACGTGGTACAATCCCAAATGATTTAACTTCAAAAACATCTGACCGTTCATTTATTAAAGCTTCCTCAGATCAGGTAGCAAGTGTAGTTACACAGGTTGTGAAAAGTGCTGTTGCGAAAGGTCAAGAAATTCGCAATATTCAAGTGTTGGCACCGATGTATAAAGGTCCAGCAGGAATAGACAATTTAAATAAAATGATTCAAGAACTTATTAATCCAAACGATACTGGCACAAGAAAAGAACTTGTTTTTGGTGACGTAACCTACCGTATTAAAGATAAAGTACTACAGCTTGTCAATCAACCAGAAAGCAATGTTTTTAATGGTGATATGGGTGAGGTCATCAGTATTATCAAGGCAAAGGAAACGATAGAGAAACAGGATTTGCTTGTTGTATCATTCGATGGTATTGAAGTAACATATCAACGCAGTGACCTCAATCAATTGACGCTTGCCTACTGTTGTTCCATCCATAAATCGCAAGGCTCTGAGTTTCAAACAGTTATTATGCCAGTGGTACGCGGCTATTCTAAAATGCTGCGTCGCAATTTGCTATATACAGGTATAACTCGTGCGAAAAATTTCCTAATTTTATGTGGTGAGCCTGAAGTGCTAGCAGATGGCTTACAGCGTACAGATGATCTACAACGTTTTACGTCATTACGTGCAAGACTCAATCCTCTGGATATCACAAATGAAGTAGTTGAGGTAGAAACAGTTCCAGCAGAAAAAGTTTTACAGGAAAAACGAATTGATCTCAAGCTATCAGCAGAAACGGAGCCATATATTCATCCGATGATCGGAATGGAAGGTGTTTCACCATATGATTTTTTAGATGAATAAAGAGGATCAAACATTTTAGGGGCTATCAATGAAGCTCAAATAAAAAGTGGATTTGGGAAATTTTCATTTTCCCAAATCCACTTTTCTTTGCTGCCTTTTTCTTTTCCTAAAAATGTCACATTATAGGGGGAATGTGATTATTACAGGGCAGTAGACAAATTGCTAACGATGTGATGTTTAACCACTTCATATGCTTGGCAAACATTATTAAATTGTTCTTTGTCTTTAGTGATCATATCTGAAGCAATAGAAAATAGAAGATTTTTTTCATTATGGTCCTCCATTTTACTCATTAAAGCTGCTTCCATTTCCGCAACGTAAGAGATGATTTGATGATTCATATATATATGCTCCTTTAATAAAAAGATGTATTGTTTTGGTTACGAGGCTATCTTACACCTGCAGGTAGTATAAATCCAGTGACTCTGTACTAGTTGAGGTAGACTTTTTTATGAATGTGACACAAAAATGAACATGTAAAAAAAGTGCTCATTGAAACCGTTTTTATCTAATATAACTGAAAAATCATACAATATGTATGGATTATTAGCTGTATTCATAAAGTATTACAGTTTGCTTAATTTGTCAGTTTGATATAGTACAGCCACCGAATACGGAACCTAAAATTGGGGAATTTCATATACTAAATGAGCATAAACATTTGTAATATTTAGGGGTGACTACATGCCGGTAATAACAGGACAGCAATATATTGATCGTATTGACGCGTTACAAACGTATACTTCAATTGATGGGAAAGTTGTCACAGGGAAAATTTCGGAGCATCCAGCTTTTAAAGGAGTTATGCGGAGTCAATCAAAACTTTTTGATTTACAAAATGAAGCTGCATTGCTTGAGAAGTTGACTTATCTATCACCTACTAGTAATAAGCGTGTAGGTATGTCCTTTCTTCAAGCGACAACAGTCGAAGATCTTGTGAAAAGACGTGAAGCCGCACGAGAATGGGCATTATCTACTAATGGCTTTATGGGAAGAAGTCCAGATTACATGAATACGACATTAATGGCATTAGCATCAGCGGCAGATTTCTTAAAAGATAAGCCAAACTGTTTTCCTGAGCATTTACTGAATTTTTATGAGTATGCACGTGAGAATGATTTGACAATGACGCATACATTTATCGAGCCACAAGTAAATCGTCAACGATTTTATTTTGAGGATGAAGAAGTTACGATTGCCGCTAAAATTGTAGCAAAAACAAGTGAGGGTTTAGTAATTAATGGTGCAAGATTGCTTGCAACACAAGGAGGAATTACGGATGAACTCCTTGTAATATCAACAAATGGCGTTGATGAGGGAAAAGGCTTTAGTTTTTCGATACCAAGTAATACCAAAGGGTTAAAGTTTTATTGTAGGCAATCCTTTGTTGGCGGTGAATCGGCTTTTGATCATCCATTAAGTAGTCGTTTCGAGGAAATGGATGCAATCGTTGTTTTTGAAAATGTTGTCGTACCGTGGGAACGTGTCTTTTATTATGAAAACGTGGAAGTTGCCAATAACTTTATGAACGTAAGCGGTTTTCAAGCATATGGTTTACATCAAGTTCTTTCACGCCAAATTGCTAAAACGGAATTTGTCTTAGGTGTTGCACAAACAATTGTAAATACGATAGCAATCGGTGAATATCAGCATGTGCAGCAAAAGGTTGTTGATATCATCGTGGCGTTAGAAACGATGAAGGCTTTACTATTAAAATCGGAAATAGAAGCAAAAAGAGATACGTTTGGCTTTTTAAGACCAGATCAAACAACATTACAAGTTGCTATTCAGATTTTCCCTAAAGTATATCCGACCTTCACAGAAATTATCCAATTACTTGGAGCTAGCGGATTAATGTCCATTCCAAGTGAAAAAGCATTTGTAGCAGATAATGGTGACTTAGAGCACTATTTACAGTCGTTTCAAGATGGAGGGGAGGAGCGTGTCAAAAAATTCCGCTTAGCTTGGGATTTAACGATGAGTAGCTTTGGTACGAGACAAACACTATACGAACGCTTCTTCTTTGGTGACCCAATTCGTTTAGCTACAGGCTTATACCAAGCGTATTATAGGGAAGAATTAATGAATAGAGTAGAAAGCTTTTTAAAAAACGATAATTAGTTCTAAGGAAGCGACTGTATAAAAAATTAGAGTTTGACAGTTGCTTCCCTTTGCATTATGATTTACAAGAATTAATAAAATAGCAATCCCTTCGTTAGGTGAGGCTCCTATGCTGGAGACACGCTACTACCCAAAAATGTCGAGAGACGCCAATGGGTCAACAGAAATCATCGAAATAAGGTGTTTTTTAACGTAGCTGGAGTAATATATTCCTATGCCGCATAGTGCTAAAACTCAACGTTTGAAGGACAGAAAGCAGAGTAATATTTTTTACTGTGCTGTTTTTACTATGTGTATTCAGCACGCCTTCATTCGTCGAAGGCGTGTTTTTGTTATTTAAGGAAGGTGATGAGAAATGGATAGTACCCCTGAGCCGAGTAGGAAAAAGTTGGGAATGAATAAACAATTAAGGATCGTCGATTTCTTATCGCCGAAACAACAATAGGTATGGATGAGATATGCTTTTATAGAATTTAGGCTTGAAAAAATATAACTCTCATTACACCTGTTTGTTTTCCTTAAATAATAAAACATGAGGTGAAAAAAATGATTAAAATCCATTATTTTAAAAAAGGAAGCAGCGCAGTAATACATGATTTCAATATTAAAGAATTTAATCATAGCCTTCATGCTGAAGATTTGTTATGGGTTGATTTATATGCATATAGCTACAATGAATTAAATGATATAGCAGATATTTTTGGCTTTCATCCATTAGCAGTTGAGGATTGTTTAAATGAAGGGTCTCGTCCTAAAATGGATAATTACGGCGAATATAAATTTTTCGTCTTCCATGCACCAATTTATAATGAAAAAAGTAGCAATGAAATAACAATAGAAGAATTAAACATTTTTATGGGTCATAATTATGTGGTAACGGTTCATAAACATAAACTTAAATGGCTAGGTCACATAGAAACTATTTGTTTAAACAGTACAAATTATTTAGATAAAGGCACTGATTTTCTATTGCATACAATTATCGACGGTATTACTGATGAATATTTCCCAGTGTTAGAGCGGATTAGAACACGAATTGATGAGCTTGAAGAAGAAATATATGATTATGAGCCGAAAAGAGTTACGGAAGAGTTCCTTGCACTCAAGCGAACTATTATTTTAATTCGACAAGCCATTATGCCGCAAAAAAGAATTTTTTCGAATAGTAATAGTCAATGGAAATTTGAAATTCGGGAAGAAAATATTCCGTTTTATAAAGATTTAAATGACCACCTTGAACGGATTGTAGAATCGACGGAAACTTATAGAGATTTAGTAAATAGTACTTTAGATACTTATTTTTCTATTATAAGTGGTAAATCGATAGAAAAGCTTAATTTATTAACGGTAATTTCAACTATTATGTTGCCATTAACAGTTATTACAAGCTTCTTCGGAATGAATGTTCCTTTGCCATATCAGGATTCTCCAATAGCAACAATTATCATTAGTGTATTTTTAGTAGTATTTACTTGGGGCATGTGGGCTTACTTCAGAAAAATGATTGCTTAGCTATGACTAGCAATATTAGTATCAATTGACAGAAGAACATATTTTTTTTATAATGCTCGTTAGAAAATAGTAAAAACGATGATGGAACAAGTACGTATTTGTACGTGTAGAAGAAAGGGATTTCTTGGCTGAAAAAATCCTCACAAAGCAAATGCCGAAAGCTACTCCAGAGTGCAGCTAATCCCTGCCGTTCACTTACGTTACAAGTGCTAAAGAGGTAAGTAAATTTTTACTTACAACTGGGGTGGTACCGCGAGACAAATTACAAGTCCTCGTCCCTTTTTGGGATGAGGGCTTTTTTATGTTGATTTGTGGATTCATATCGTGATTTACAAAACATATTAGGAGGAATTTTTTATATGAAAGCAGCAGAAATTCGCCGCATGTACTTAGAATTCTTTAAAGAAAAAGGTCATCATCATGAACCATCAGCACCGCTTGTGCCAATTAATGACCCATCATTGCTTTGGATTAACTCAGGTGTTGCAACACTTAAACCATATTTCGATGGTCGTATCATTCCAGAGAATCCACGCATTACAAATGCACAAAAATCGATTCGCACAAATGATATTGAAAATGTAGGTAAAACAGCTCGTCACCACACATTCTTTGAAATGCTAGGTAACTTCTCTATTGGGGATTACTTCAAAAAAGAAGCTATTCATTATGCTTGGGAATTCCTAACGGATAAAAAATGGATGGGCTTTGATCCAGAACTTTTATCTATCACTATACATCCTGAAGATCAGGAGGCGTATGATGTTTGGTATAATGAAATTGGTATTCCAGAAGAACGTCTAATCCGATTAGAGGGGAACTTCTGGGATATAGGTGAAGGTCCATCTGGTCCAAACTCAGAAATTTTTTATGACCGTGGAGAAGAATATGGTTCAGATGAAAATGATCCAGAAATGTATCCAGGTGGTGAAAATGAGCGCTATCTTGAAATTTGGAACTTAGTGTTCTCTCAATTCAACCATAATCCGGATGGCACATATACTCCACTTCCAAAGCAAAATATTGATACGGGTATGGGGTTAGAACGTATTGTATCAGTTGTCCAAAATGTTCCGACTAACTTTGATACTGATTTATTTATGCCTATTATTGAAAAAATTGAGGAACGTGCAAATCGTAAGTATAAACGTCCAGGAGAAGTAGCGTTAAGTGAAATCTTTGGTTCAGAAGAAGATATTAATACACCGTTTAAAGTTATTGCAGACCATATTCGTACGGTAGCATTTGCAATCGGCGATGGTGCACTTCCTTCAAATGAAGGTCGCGGTTATGTATTACGTCGTTTACTACGTCGTGCTGTACGTTACGCAAAACAAATTGGTATAGAAAAACCATTTATGTTTGAATTAGTACCAACTGTCGGTGGAATTATGAGTGATTTCTACCCAGAGGTAACGGAAAAATGTGAATTTATACAACGTGTTATTAAAAATGAAGAACTTCGCTTCCATGAAACATTAGATGGTGGTCTTACTATTTTTAACGATGTAGTAGAAGTTCAAAAAGCAGCTGGTCATGATTATATTCCAGGTGCAGATGCATTCCGTTTATATGATACTTACGGTTTCCCAATCGAATTAACAGAAGAGTATGCGGAAGAAGTAGGCATGAAGGTAGACCATGAAGGCTTCGAGGTAGCCATGGAAGAACAACGTGAGCGTGCGCGTGCAGCTCGTCAAGACGTGGATTCTATGCAAGTACAAAATGAAGTGCTAGCAAACTTAACGGTTGCAAGTGAATTTGTAGGCTATGATACATTATCTGTAGAAACAGAAATTGCGGCGATGATTGTTAATGGTCAAGTAACAAAAGTAGCATCTGAAGGTCAAGAAGCACTAGTTATTTTAGCTAAAACACCATTCTATGCTGAAATGGGTGGTCAAATTGCGGATAGCGGTGTCATCTCTAATGATAGCTTTACTGCCATTGTAAAAGATGTACAAAAAGCACCAAATGGTCAACCGCTCCATACAGTACTGGTAGAATCTGGTGAAATGCATGTTGAAGATGCAGTGAAAGCAGTAGTTAACCGTGATGAACGTAATTTAATTATTAAGAACCATACAGCAACACATATTATGCAACGTGCCTTAAAAGATGTGTTGGGTGACCATGTTAACCAAGCTGGTTCATATGTAGGGCCAGATCGTTTGCGCTTCGACTTTTCTCACTTCGGTCAAGTAACAAAAGAGGAATTACAGCAAATCGAGCGTATCGTAAATGAAAAAGTGTGGGATGATATAGAAGTCGTTATCGAAGAAAAAGGTATCGATGAAGCGAAAGCAATGGGAGCGATGGCACTATTCGGTGAGAAATATGGCGATGTTGTTCGCGTTGTTTCAATTGGTGACTACTCGATTGAGCTTTGTGGTGGTATTCACGTAAAACGTTCTTCAGAAATTGGCTTCTTCAAAATTGTTTCAGAAGGTGGTATAGGAGCAGGTACTCGTCGTATTGAGGCTGTTACAGGTAAAGTTGCTTATGAGGCTGTAAAAGAAGAGGAAGCATTATTAAACGATGCAGCAGCTTTATTAAAAGCAAACCCAAAGGATATTGTAACAAAAGTACATGCGTTACAAGCTGATTATAAAGAATTACAACGTGAAAATGAGGCATTATCACAAAAAATCGCGAATGCTCAAGCTGGTGCTATTGTAGATGCAGCTCAGACATTTGGCGATGTAACAGTTCTTTCTACTAAAGTTGAAGCGAAGGACAATAATCAACTTCGCCAAATGATGGATGACTTAAAGGCTAAAATGCCTAAAACCGTTATTGTTTTAGGTGCTGTTGATGGCGACAAAGTGATGCTTTGCGCTGGGGTAACCAAAGATTTAGTTGGCGGCAACTATCACGCAGGAAATATCGTAAAAATGGTAGCCGAAGCATGTGGTGGTAAAGGTGGCGGTCGTCCTGATATGGCGATGGCAGGTGCAAAAGATGCATCAAAACTTGATGAAGCACTACTTTCTGTGTATGATTATGTTAAATCCATTTAATTAATACATCAAATCGGTTATAATAAAGGGAAGTTGGAGATGAGCTTTTTTTGCACATCTCCTTATTTCTGAAAGCGAGGTGCTGGTCATGAGTTCATTTGATCAAACTATGAAATTTAATTTTCCAGAAGAATCAATGGAACAGGAAGTCAAGCAGGTAATGTTGAAAGTACATTCTTCATTAGAGGAAAAGGGATATAATCCTATCAATCAGATTGTCGGTTATTTACTTTCTGGTGATCCGGCGTATATTCCTCGCCATCAGGATGCTCGTAATTTAATTCGCAAGCTAGAGCGTGACGAAATTCTAGAAGAGCTTGTTAAATTTTATATTAAAAAGAATAACGAGGGCTAGAAATGAGAATTATGGGGTTAGACGTTGGGTCAAAAACCGTAGGCGTTGCGATTAGTGATGCATTAGGGTGGACGGCTCAAGGTATTGAAACCGTAAAAATTGATGAAGCAAACGGCGAGTTCGGAATTGACCGTATAGCCGAGCTTGTGAAGGAATATGCTATAACAGAATTTGTTGTAGGGTTCCCGAAAAACATGAATAATACGGTGGGACCACGTGGAGAGGCTTCTGAAAACTATAAAAAGCTTTTGGAAGAAACTTTTTCACTACCGGTCAAGCTTTGGGATGAACGTTTAACGACGATGGCTGCAGAGCGTATGCTAATCGAAGCGGACGTGAGTCGCAAAAAACGTAAGCAGGTCATTGATAAAATGGCTGCTGTGATGATCTTACAAGGTTATTTGGATAGCAAAAATTAATTAATGAGGTGACGAACACATGGCACACGAGCACAACCATGAAGAAGAATTACATGTACAACACATTACAGTGATTGACGAGAACGGAAATGAACAACTTTGTGAAGTGATTCACGTACATGAATCGCCTGAATTTGGCAAATCATACGTATTTTACTCTATGGTAGGCGCTGAAGAAGATGAGGATGGTTCTGTAGAAATCTTCGTTTCTTCATTTGTACCTTCTGAAAACGGTGAAGATGGAGAGTTAACACCAATCGAAACAGAAGCAGAGTGGGATATGGTGGAAGACGTATTAAACGCTTTAGAGGATGAAAACGAGGACTAATCATCGTAATCTTAAAAAGTGTGGAACAAGGATGGCATTGCAGTCCTTGTTCTTTTTTTTACTTTAAAAAGAATTAAGTATTAGATCGCAATATAAGATTTTATAACTAGTATTCCGATGGAGGGAATTGTATGAACGAAGAAACACAAGAATTTTTTATCATTGGGGAGAATGGCAAGGAGCAAAAATGCCGAGTTGTTTTTACCTTTGATGCAGAGGAAAAATCATATGTTTTGTTTTCGTTAATTGATGAAGATGGGCAGGAAATGCCAGGAGACATTTCTGCTATGACATACGATTACGATGATAATACTGAGGAAATGACAAATTTACAGCCTGTTGAAACAGAGGCAGAATGGGAAATGATCAATGAGGTAGTCTTAACACTTCTCGAAGAATTTGAAGAAGGGCCACAGTTAATTACCGTAACAGATGAGAATGGAACAGATCAGATATGTGAGGTTATTCATACATTTTCATCAGAACAATTTGGTAAATCCTATGTACTATATGTTGCTGCAACGGACGAGCCTATCGAGGAACGAGATATTTTTGCTGCTCAATACGTATCTGGAAATGATGGAACAATTGAAGAACTTCTCCCAATCGAATCAGAGGAAGAGTGGGCATTTGTTGAAGATGTATTAAATGATTTGTAAGGGGTAATTATTATTTTTGATAGTTCTTTAGTTTGATTTCATAAGATTTTTTGTGATTTTTTCAACTTTAGAACAAGGGTACTTATTTGATAAAAACAAAAATCTGCTAACGACAATCGTTAGCGGATTTTTTTGCGTGTGCCATTTCTACTGAATTGTCGATTTCTGTTTGTCGTGAAAGTTGATTTCTAGTATGATAATGGATAGTGATAGGGGGGAAACCCGTGGATAACGGTTCAAAAAAACAAGAAATGCTTTCAAAAATGCAAGAAAGAAAATCTGAGGTAAAAATTGTGAGAAAAATCGTTGCTATTGTTGCAATTGTTTTTGTTCTAATACTTGGAATTGTCGGTTTACTCGGCTACAATTACGTGAAAAGTGCCCTAAAACCACTAGATCCAGATGCGACTAAAACAATTACAGTTGAAGTACCAATTGGCTCAAGTTTAAGCTCTATTTCGACTTTACTAGAGAAAAAAGGCGTTATTAAAGATGCACGTGTTTTTAAATACTATGCTAAGTTTAAAAATGAATCTCAGTTCCAAGCAGGGAATTATGATTTAACACAGGCAATGACATTTGATGAGCTAATAGAAAGCTTAAAAACCGGTAAGGTCTACCGTAAGCCAGTCTTTACGATGACAATTCCTGAAGGTTTAACGCTTGAACAAATTGGTAATATCATAGAAAAGAAAACACCGTATACACAAAAAGAATTTATGGACTTAGTAACAAGCGATTCATTTGTTCAGCAAATGATAGCTAACTATCCTGAGCTTGTAACAGATGCGGTTCTAGCCGATAATATTCGCTATGATTTAGAGGGCTATTTATTCCCAGCTACTTATTCTTACTTTGAGGAAAAGCCGTCATTGGAATCGATTGTAAAAGAAATGATCGGGGCAATGGACAAGGTTGTGAAGAATTACAGCGATGTTTTAGCTGAAAAACAAATGTCAGTACATCAATTATTAACATTTGCTTCATTACTGGAAGAAGAAGCCACTGCGCAAACAGATCGAGAAACAATCGCGAGTGTATTCTATAACCGTATAGACCAAGGAATGCCATTACAAACAGACCCAACTGTGTTATATGCACTTGGCTCTCATAAAGATCGTGTATTATATGAAGATTTAGAAGTAGATAATGCCTATAATACTTACAAAAACAAAGGCTTAACACCAGGTCCTATTGCGGGTGCCGGGAAATCTTCAATTGAAGCAGTGTTAAACCCTAGTAAAACAGATTACCTCTATTTCTTAGCGGATAAAGAGGGCATTAACCACTTCTCGAAAACATACGATGAGCATTTGCAGAAAGTGGAAAAATATTTACGCAAGGCTGAATAATGGTTTTTAAATAGAAAAAATTAATAGCAATAATATGGATAGAAGGAAAGAAAAATAGCTTTCCTTCTATTTTCGTGCTATTATAAATTGTGATTTTTAATTAATCCGCATCAGATCAGTCCGTTCATGCGGGATAAAATATACGCGTGGTGGCAATTGTTTTGAGCATAAAAAAACAATTGCTCATTTTTGTATGGCGAAGTACCAAGACATCACGTTTGGTCTTTTTCTTTTTGGTGTTAAATGATGAAGTACAGATAACGGGACATTTCTCGTTCCTTTTAACTTCTTTCTGTAGATTTCCCAACATCTGCTGGAAGAAGTTAAAGCCTCTGGCGGATGTCACAGAATCGACTTTGTGCTAGCACAAAGCCGATTCCGGACGCAATTATGCCGAGGCATAATTGATATGAGGGTGAATTTAACAATGGAATTATCAGATGCATATATACAATCATTTATTCAACCACGTAATGAATTGCTTTTAGAAATGGAAGCATTTGCGGAGGCGAATCATGTACCGATTATGCAGCTTGCAGGCATCGATGCACTGAATCAACTGCTACGTATTCAAAATCCGTCAAAAATTTTAGAAATTGGCACGGCCATCGGTTATTCGGCAATAAGAATGGCAGAGGCTTTGCCAAATGTGAATATTGTTACGATTGAACGTGATTCAGAGCGTGTTGCAAAAGCGAAGGATTATATTACACGTTCTACAGTATCAGATCGTATTACGGTCATTGAGGGAGACGCTTTAGAGGTTAACGATCAGGCAATCCATACAACATTCGATGCGGTATTTATCGATGCTGCAAAGGGACAATATCAACGCTTTTTTGAAAAGTATGCCCCTCTTGTAAAATCTGGAGGAGTTCTGTATATCGATAATATGTATATGCATGGCTTATCTGATTTGAACTTAAAGGATGTACCGCGCCGTAAGCGTACAATGATTCGTAATTTAAAAAACTTCACCGAATGGATTATGCAGCACCCTGATTATACAAGTGCTTTTTTACCAGTCGGAGACGGTTTATTATTATGTTTGAAGAGGTGACTATGATGAAAAAACCTGAATTGCTTGTAACACCGCAATCAGTGGACCATGTAAAAGCACTTTTACAAGCTGGAGCAGATGCTTTTGTCATTGGTGAACAACAATTTGGCCTTCGTTTAGCAGGAGAATTTTCTGTTAGTGAAGTGGAAGAAGCTACAAAGCTGATTCATGCAGCGGGTAAAAAAGTATATGTTGCGGTGAATGCACTATTTCATAACGAAAAATTGGATGCACTTGCCGAATATTTAAAAGAAATGCAGCGTATTGGTGTCGACCGTTTAATTTATGGTGATCCGGCCGTATTAATCATTCGTCGTGAGCAAGGTGTAACAATACCATTACACTGGAATCCAGAAACTACTGCAACAAACTGGTTTACGGCAAATTATTGGGGACAACGCGGGGCGACTCGAGCGGTTCTCGCTCGTGAGCTTTCATTAGATGAAATATTAGAAATTAAAGAAAACACGGAAGTAGAGATAGAGGTTCAAGTACATGGCATGACATGTATGTTCCAATCTAAACGTCCACTTCTAGGCCATTACTTCTTATATCAGGATAAAGTAATGGAAATTGAGAATCGTAAGGAAAATAGCAATATGTTCCTTCACGATGATGAACGCAATAATAAATATCCAATTTATGAGGATGTTAATGGTACGCATATCTTCAGTCCAAACGATATGTGCGTGATTGATGAGCTTTCCGAATTATTCGAGGGTGGCATTGACGCGTTGAAAATTGAGGGTGTTCTTCAATCACCAGAATATGTAGTCGCAGTAACTGAAGCTTATCGTCAAGCAATCGACACATATTTTGACGATTCAGAAGACGCATATGAAGATATTAAAGATGATTTATTAGCAAAAATTGAAGATATTCAACCGGCCATTAGACCGCTTGATACTGGCTTTATCTTCAAGGAAACAGTTTACTAGGAGGTGGCAAGAACATGGCATTAGCATTAGAACAAAATGACAAAATCCGTGAGATTGTCGACGGTAAACGTGTCATTACAAAAAAACCAGAGCTACTTGCCCCTGCAGGTAGTTTAGAAAAATTAAAAGTAGCAGTTCATTACGGAGCAGATGCTGTATTTATTGGTGGACGAGAGTTCGGTCTACGTTCAAACGCAGATAACTTTTCTATTGAAGATATGCGTGAGGGTGTTGAATTTGCTAATAGATATGGTGCGAAAATTTATGTTACGACAAATATTTTTGCCCATAATGAAAATATGGACGGCCTAGAGCAATATTTAAAGGATATTGAATCTGCGGGTGTTACAGGCATTATTGTAGCGGACCCTCTCATTATCGAAACTTGTCGCACAGCTGCGCCAAAGCTTGAAATTCACCTTTCTACACAGCAATCTTTATCAAACTGGAAGGCAGTACAGTATTGGAAGGAAGAGGGCTTACATCGTGTAGTATTAGCACGTGAGGTAGGCGGCGAAGAAATGAAGCTTATGAAGGAAAAAGTCGATATTGAAATTGAGGCATTTGTTCATGGAGCAATGTGTATCGCTTATTCTGGTCGCTGTGTACTTTCCAATCACATGACTGCTCGCGACTCTAACCGTGGTGGTTGCTGTCAATCTTGTCGTTGGGACTATGATTTATACGAATTAGAAGATGGGGAAGAAAAAGCGCTTTTCGATGATAATCACGCACCTTTTGCAATGAGTCCGAAAGACTTAAAGCTAATTGAAGCAATTCCTCATATGATCGAGCTTGGAATTGATTCATTAAAAGTCGAAGGTCGTATGAAATCGATTCACTACGTTGCGACAGTTGTTTCTGTGTATCGTAAAGTAATTGATGCCTATTGTGCGGATCCTGATAACTTCAAAATTAAACGTGAGTGGTTAGAAGAGCTAGACAAATGTGCCAACCGTGATACTGCTGAAGCCTTCTTCCACGATGCACCAGGCTTCGAGGAGCAAATGTTTGGTGTACATGGTCGTAAAACATCTTATGAGTTTGCTGGACTAATATTAGACCATGACCCAGAAACAAAAATTGTGACAATGCAACAGCGTAACTATTTTAAACCTGGCGATGAGGTAGAATTCTTTGGCCCAGAAATTGAAAATTTCCGTATAACAATGGGTGAAATTTGGGATGAGGATGGAAATAGCCTTGATGCTGCACGTCATCCACTACAAATTGTTAAGTTTAAATGTGAAACACCGTTAAAACCGCATAACATGATGCGAAAGGAGAATAACTAATGGTAGCAAAGCGTCCAGTCGTCATCGGAATCGCTGGTGGCTCATGCTCTGGTAAAACGAGTGTGACACATGCTATTTATGATGTTTTCCGAGATCATTCAGTGGTAGTAATTGAACAAGATTTTTACTATAAAGATCAAAGTCATTTAACATTTGAGGAGCGTCTAGGTACAAACTATGATCATCCGTTAGCGTTTGATAATGATTTGTTAATTGAACACATAAGAAAATTATTGGTCCGTCAATCAATTGAAAAACCTGTGTATGATTATGTACAACATACAAGGGCAAATGAAGTTATTCATGTTGAACCTGTAGATGTTATTATACTAGAAGGTATTTTAGTGTTAGAAGATGCAGATTTACGTGATTTAATGGATATTAAATTATTTGTAGATACTGACTCAGATTTACGTATTATTCGTCGTATCATGCGCGATATAAAAGAGCGTGGGCGTACAACAGATTCTGTCATCGATCAATATTTGACGGCAGTTCGTCCGATGCATAATTTATTTATCGAACCGACGAAACGTTATGCTGATATTATTATTCCTGAAGGCGGGGATAATGAGGTTGCGATTGATTTAATGGTAACTAAGATTAAAACTATCCTTGAAACTGACAACGTATTGTAATAAGATAGAGTGGTATTGACAATATTTACATGCATATCTGTACATATTTCAGAAAGGCATGCATACTATTAGGTCAAAGAGTAATTTGAAACCGTTTAAAAAATAATAAAATTCGATTAAGTGCATCCAACTAGGCATTTAATCGAGTTTTATGTTTTTATATTGACGATAACAAGGAGTGAAGAACTTTGGCAAACGAAAAACAGTACCCAATGACAGCTGAAGGTAAACGAAAATTAGAAGAAGAATTAGTGAAATTAGAAACGGAAACACGTAAGGAAATCGTAGAACGCATTAAAATCGCTCGTGATTTCGGGGATCTTTCTGAAAATGCTGAGTATGATTCAGCAAAAGAAGAGCAAGCCTTTCTGGAAGGTAGAATTTCTACATTAAAATCAATGATTCGTAATGCAGTTATTATTTCAGAGGACGAAACAGATAATAGTGTGGTTTCACTAGGGAAAACGGTTACATTTGTAGAAATTATCAATGGAAAACCATCCGCAGATAAAGAATCGTATACAATTGTCGGTTCAGCTGAGGCAGATCCAATGGAGTTCCGAATTTCCAATGAATCACCAATTGCAAAAGGCTTACTAGGTCGTGCTGAAGGTGAAGAGGTTGTGGTACAAACACCTGGTGGTGAAATGAAAGTTAAAATTATTTCAATTAAATAATTTTTTGTACAAGCAGTTAGCTTATCTTATGAAAAGAGAGCTAGCTGCTTTTATCTTCATTCAGCAAGAAACTCCCACATCTGCAGATGGTGAGATGAATGCGATTTTTATTACTTTTTCAGTTGGTGTCCAAACACCTACTGCAATAGAGGACCTCAGTCTAAGAACGCCACGTCCTGTGGCAACGACTGAGTGACCAACTTCATGTTGGCCCAAAGCCTCCGGCGGATGTCACGGATTTTCAAAGGAATGAATTGTGCGTGCACAATTCAAAATCCGGACGCAATTACGCCAAGGCGAAATTGATCTTTAATAACATCTATGACAAGAAAGCATGATTTTGTCTATGATTATATGCTTGAGTACAATTATTTTGCAAGAGCTGTTGAACTTGATAGAATAATGGCTAGAGAGGGGGAGACTTCATGAGTGAACGACAAACTCGAAGCAATCGTCATTTGCAGCCATCTCGTAATAAAAAGCTAGATAAACTTTTAAATGTGTTAATTGGTATTGTTGTGGTACTAATTATTATAGCAGCAACTTATGTGTTTAAATGGCAGGATGGTGCAGAGAAAGCTGGGAAGGATGAACCGGTACAAGAGCAGAAGAACGATAAAGAGGATGCGAAGGAAGAGCCTTCTAAAGAGGATAAGAATGGTGATACAGCGCCTGCAATGGAAGAGCCAATAGAAGAAACTCAATCTCCTGAACAGAACATTGCAAGTGAAATTACATCAGACAACCCAATTGTTGACAAGGTCATTACGAATAATAATTGGAAACCAACACCTACAACACAAACAGGTCAGCATGTATCTTCTTACGATGATACATCTGTAGACTGGGCTGAAAAAATAGCAACAGTAACAGCCGCTACAGGCATTGAACAGGACAATATGATCGTTTGGCGTATCCAAAATAACGGTGGCGCTAATTCAGCTATCGCAACGGTTTCAACGAATGATAAGACTAAAATGTATCGCGTCAGCATGGAATGGGTTGACAATGAAGGCTGGCTGCCAGTGAAAGTTGAGCAACTTAATACATTAAATGGCGCCTATTGACGAAAATAACTCTTTAGATTATTTTTAACTTATTTCAGCGGGTGTCCAAACACCCGCTGAAATTAAGGCCTAAGCACAAAGCTGATTCCTGACACAATTATGCTGAGGTATAATTGATTAGAAGAGTGAATTAAGAAGGGAAGAAACAAGAGACATGAAAATTGCAGTTATTGGAGCAATGGAAGAAGAAGTAGAACTACTACGAGCATCATTAGATCATGCAGAAAGCACAACAATCGCAGGCAGTGAATATACAACTGGAATATATGAAGGTAAAGAAGTAGTTTTATTAAAAAGTGGTATTGGTAAAGTGAACGCTGCGATGTCAACTACCATTCTATTACATGAATTCAAGCCAGATGTAGTCATTAAT
Source organism: Lysinibacillus sp. NPDC097231 (assembly GCF_044761885.1). Lineage (NCBI taxonomy): Bacteria > Bacillati > Bacillota > Bacilli > Caryophanales > Bacillaceae > Lysinibacillus > Lysinibacillus sp. NPDC097231. Next base: position 20,462 of record NZ_JBIWDH010000056.1, read on the forward strand.
ACGGGCTCTGCAGGAGGCTATGATGAAAATCTTGAGGTAGGTGCTGTTGTTATTTCAGATGAAGTCCGTCATCATGATGTAGATGTAACGATTTTCGGCTATGAAATTGGTCAAATGGCTGGTATGCCAGCAGCTTACCAATCTGATGAAAAGCTAATGAAAGTGGCTGAAGAGGCTGTAAAGGCGGTTGGAGAGCACCAATATGGTATTGGTTTAATTTGCTCAGGGGATGCTTTTATGAATGATCCCGTTCGTGTAGAAGCTGTCCGTGGCCATTTTCCACAAATGAAGGCAGTAGAGATGGAAGCAGCAGCTGTAGCGCAAGTCTGCTATCAATTTGGTACGCCATTCGTTGTCATTCGTGCTTTATCAGATATTGCTGGAAAAGAATCTAATATTAGCTTCGATGAGTTTTTACCAGTAGCAGCAAAGCATTCGACACAAATAGTATTAAAAGCTATTGAATCGTTATAAAGTGAAACTTAATCAGTGGGGCTTCACCTCACTGATTATTGTAGAGGAACCAAGCTAAGTACTTCGCATCCTGCGGAAACGCTTGTGTGACCAACATCGTGTTGGCCTCAATCGGGCCATTACGGGCAGATAATGCGCGATAAACTACACAAAATAGTCAAAATGAGTGGCTTGTAATGTGAGAAAAATCACAGTTTAAAAGTCTCACTAATGCTAGAATGTTGTTAATTAAATCTCTTCATATTTGGATGGGAGGCATTCATGATGCTATTATTAACAGCAGGTGTAGTCATTATCACGACGTTACTAGGTGCACTTATTTCAGCAGAACTCTCAGAATCTGCACAATTACATTGAGAAAATCCCCTTGCGACATATAATGATTAAAATGTACCCTATAAGATAGACACTTAAAAAAAGTCTCTCTTACAGGGTACTTTTATTTATAATGAACATAACAACTAGATGGAGCAGAAC
>NZ_JBIWDH010000057.1:0-19709 GCF_044761885.1 Lysinibacillus sp. NPDC097231
GTCCCAGAGGCTGGTCGGCTTTTCTTCACTTCTACTATAAAAAAATAGTAGCACAAACCATGGCCTTGGTTTGTACTACTAATGTTAGTATGTTTATAATGCCTGAAAGTTTTTCTTTGAAAACTTTTGGGTGCTTGTTTTTATTTTATCGCAATATAAATATCGACCTGTGCTTCTTGTGGATTGGCACAACGTTCATCATACATCTCAAAGTCACCTGTGTATGCTCGTTCTACGCCTGATTTTGCAAACCATGCCCAAATATCTTGCCAAGCTTTAATGATAATATCTGGCATTGGTCCTTTTTCTGAAGTAAACACCAAATACTTTGCAGCTGGCACTGTTTTGATGACCAGCCCATCTGGCACTTCATCCGCAGCTGACACTTCAATTCCAAGTGTTATAAAATATTCCCCATTAACATCCGTTTCATAGTCAGAGTACAAGCCGTACGTTACTTGACTTACCGGATTTGTTATCTGTCCTACAATATCTTGCTGATAAAAATCCGTCCATAATTGCGGTATTTTTGCTTGCGATGTGATTTCTTTGGCATTACTTGTTTGTGCTGAAATTCCCACTATTTGAAATGATTGTTTTTCTTTCGCAATTGGCTCTTTTAGTTCATGCTTTCGCCATCGCTTTAAGCTAGGTAAAAAGGAAGCTAACATTTTACGTGCATCCTCTTCTGCCATTCCGTCTTCTTTTAAATGAGGTACACAAATTTCAACCATTTCTTCAACAGTTAGATTTGGCGCCTTGAACTCTCCTAATTCAAAACAATACGTGCAATACTCTTGGCTTTTATGACCTTCTCTTTCTGTACCTAATAATGCCTCATCCATTAATGGCATTCCACAGCTTTGACAATAACTTTGCATGGTTAAATCCACCCTTCGTTGTATTTGTCCCTACTATAGCAAATGAAACCTGACAACTGTCTGTCATCTATTATTGAAGATCTTTATATAATTTCACAATTTCTGTCGCACGTTCTTGCACAATTTGTCTAATATGAGGTGGCTCTATAACTGTAATTCGATGCCCAAAGCTGAGAAGGAAGCCATAAAGCCATTCATCCTCTGGTATTGAAATTCGGATTGTAGAATGTTCATGATCTATATGTTCAGCGCCAAATGATTCTTCTACTAATGTCGTAATCGTAGAATCAAAAGACAATGTAAGGTCTACTACATTTTGAGGCTGATGCCATTCTTTGTCCCATGGAAGTTCGGATAAATTTACTTCCTTACGCTGAAAAGTTGTTAACTCTTCTTTTAAATCCTTCATCCTCGAAATTTTAAATAAGCGAAAATCTCCTCTTAATATGCAATAGCCATAAACATACCAAACCTTGCCCTTTTGTACTAAGGTGTGTGGTTCTAATAAACGCTTTGTGATACGTCCATGCGTAGTTGAATAAGTAAAGCTTACACACTTCCCATGCTCAATTGCTGTTTTTAATAATGTTATTTGCTCCTTAAAAAGGACATTTTGCCCCCATGGACTAAGGTCAATAAATAATTGGTCAATAGATTGCTTTATGTTGTCATCAGCAACACTTGTTATCTTTTCTAGCACTGCTTTCGCATGTGAATCTTCGTATGTTGTGAGTGCACTTTTAATGGCAATAGAAAGAGAGGTAAGCTCCTCCTTAGTCAATACCTGTTTATCGACACGATAGCCATCAATAAGACTAATCCCACCGTTAACGCCCTGCTGACTAATGACAGGAACTCCGGCACAACTTAGCGTTTCAATATCACGGTAAATCGTTCGGACAGACACATTAAATAAATCAGCCAGCTCCTGTGCCTTTACCTTTTTACGATTAATTAAAATCATTATCATCGTTAAAAGACGCTCTAATTTCATAATTTCACTCCTCGTACTATCCATCTATTCCCCCATGGTAATTGCACTTTAATTACTAATATCCTATCTATTTAAGTATTTTTTAAGTAGTTTTTGAGTTTTATTTAAGACAAATTTACTATAATAACGCCTGATAAATTATTACTATCATTAAATTATTTTTCACAAAATAAGGATAATCTATTAATTAATTGTTTAACCATTTTTAAGAATAGTTTTTAATAATAAACGCTTATGTAATTATTTCAATTCTCTTAAAACAACAGACAAAACTTCTCTTCTCTAATAAGAACATTGAAAAACTAAAGTAACGATTGTGGAAACCCTACTTTCTACACAAAGAATTTAGTGCAGCGTTATGTGATCTCAATGGAAAGATGAGTCAGATAAAATCCCCTATTGTAAAGGGAGGGCTCGCTGCTCACTCATGGAAAGCTGTAACAGAGTGCTAAATCCTAGTATTAAATTTTATGTGAAATTTACTTTTTAGTGCTCACCTTATTTTAAGGGAAGCCTTTTCAAACAAAATAGACTAGAGTTTAATTGTTTTCAATTTTATTGTAAAAAGGAGATTTTGATATGATTCGAGCCGTTTTAATAGACAATGAACCTTTAGCTTTACATTATTTTCAAAATAAACTACAAGCATTTCAGCAAATACAGGTAATTCAAACTTTTACAAGCGTAGAAGTATTTTTAAATGAGCTTCCAACAATAGAGTTTGATGTAATTTTTTTAGAGACAAAGTTGAATGAACTAACTGGGCTTGAAGTAGCTGATATTATCAAAACTGAGCGTCCACATGTTTGTGTTATTTTTATTACCTCGTATAAAGAATTTGCTATACAGTCATATGAGATTGGAGGGCTTGACTACTTACTTAAACCCATTAATCATGCTCGTTTAGAAAAAACTATTGCCCGTATTGAGCATGAATATTCCATTCAGCAAATAATACAGCAAGCTTCTAAAACCATTTTAAACGTTCAATGCTTCGATCAATTTGCCGCATATAGTAACAACAGTTTAGTTGCTTTCAAAACCGAGAAAACAAAAGAAATATTTGTATATTTCATTTTACATCCAAACATACCAATTCATCGTGATTATTTGATTGAAATTCTATGGCCTGACTTAGACTATATACGGGCAAAGTCGAATCTCCATACAGCTCTTTCTTATTTAAGAAAAACCTTAAGTAATATAGGTTATGCGAACTGTATTATCTTTTCAAATAAGTATTATATCTTTGAAAAACCTAACATCCTTTGTGATTTATATGATTTCCAAAGATATTATGATGATTTCATAAAGTTAGATTTCCCACCAATTTCATTAATCAACCAATGTCTCTCTATTTATAAAAATGGATTACTTTTATTTGACGATTATGAATGGGCCACTGCCTATAAAGATAAGCTGACTAAATCATACATAAATTTATTAGAAAAAGGGTTTCAAGCTACCTTATTAACGGATATCGATAAGGCGCTTGAATTTTTAAATAGCCTCCTAGATTTTGATCCATATAATGAACAAAAACTTGAGCATTACTTACACACTTTAATAAATGCAGAGCTTCATGAACAGGCATACAAAGTGTTTCTAGACTATGAACGGAAACTAAAAGAGGACTTGGCACTTACACCAAGCTCAACATTAATTGACTTTGCAAAAAAATTTTTTATTGAAAAATAAATACACTCATAAAAAACGACGGGCTACTACTTATTTGTAGGAACTCGCCGTTTACTATTCTAATGAATTTTACACTCTATACTTTTCAATCAATTATGCCTCGGCATAATTGCGTCCAGAATCGGCTTTGTGCTTTGGCCTGCATGATGGCCGACACGATGTCGATCATTTCGGTAATGCCACAGGACGTGGCGTTCTAAGACTGAGTTCCTCTATTTTAGCGGATGCTTGGACACCCGCTGAAAAGTGTCTAAACTAGCATTCATCTCACCATCTTCTGTATCTGTCGCTACGCTTTCGGTACAAAAGATATTTGTAGCTGACGCTTCGCTTTCGCTACCAAAACATTTGCTTTAAAGAAGTTAAACTTCTATATACCACTACCCTCTGTCAGCCCGTGCTTTACAGCATAAAGAGCTGCTTGCGTACGATCCTGCACTTGTAGCTTTGTGAAAATATTAGAAATATGGGTTTTCACTGTTTTTTCTGTAACAAATAGGGAGGAAGCAATTTCACGGTTACTTTTCCCTTTTGTAAGCTCTGCCAGCACATCCTGTTCACGAGGTGTTAGTGGGTTTAATACATGAGGTACATTTATAGATTCTTGACGGTCCATTTCTAGAGTCGTTGTTGCTTCTGGATGCAATGTATTTTCACCACGCATAATACGACGAATGGATAATACCAAATCATCAGGCTCAATATCTTTCAACTGATAGCCTGCTGCACCTGCCTCCATAGCTGGCACCACATGATCACGATCTGAAAAACTTGTAAGCATTAAAATTTCGATTTGTGGAAACTTAGCTTTAATGCGTTTCGTTGCCTGAATACCATCCATTTCAGGCATTACTAAATCCATTAATATAATATCTGGCTGAATACTTTCCGCTAAAGCTACTGCCTCTAATCCGTTTTTCGCTTCTCCAACAACTTCAATATCTTTCTGTGTTTTTAAAAAAAATAGTAATCCACGACGTACTACATGATGATCGTCAGCGATTAATACACGTATCATTCTCTTCCCCCCTAATATGGCAAGCGGATTAACAGCTCTGTTCCTTTGCCAATTTCACTAACCCAATCAGCTGTACCACCAACTGATTTTGCGCGATCTTTTATCGATTGCAAACCTATTGACAGTAGCTTAGTATTGTTATCTATGACAAAGCCTCGTCCCTCATCACGAATAACAAGTAAAATATCTGTAGAAGTTACTGTAATATATAGTGCGACTTCCAGTACGCCAGCATGACGACGTACATTATTAAGTGCCTCTTGAGCAACCCGAAATAATGTTTCTTCAATACGTGATGGAAATTGCAATACACCAGAAACTGTTACATGGAGCTTCAAGCCAAGCATTTCAGCATAGACTTTAATCGCCTCAAGTAAGCCGTTTTCCAATCCTTTTGGACGAAGTTGCCAAATAAGTGCTCGCATCTCTGTTAAAGCGTCCTGAGTTAAATGCTGAATTTCTTTAAATGTTTCTTTAACATCACTATCATTCGTCATTTCAATACCTGCTCTTGCCGTTAATGTAACTGAAAAAAGTAGCTGATTAACGGAATCATGTAAGTCCCTAGCTAAACGATTGCGCTCTTTTACAAGTGCCATTTCTTGCTCTTGCTTCGTCAGTAAAATTCGCTTAATGGCAGAGCCCATCTGAAAGGCGACCGATTCAAGTAATGCTAATTCTTCCTCTGAAAAACGCACAGTATCCTTTGATGCAACATTTAAGACACCAAAGCGCTCCTGTCCTGATTGGAGTGGAACTGTCGCATGATGTGTAATACTTTCGTGATCACCAACATTTGCAGCGATTGCACTTTCGATTCGTTGGCATTCAATAATGTTTGAAGCTTTTTTAAGCTCCTCATTTCGATAGCGGGAAACACACCAACAGCCTCCCTTTTTTAAATAATGGCAATTCTTATATTCCAATGCCTCTGGTAAATTTTCATGGACAACAAGCTCTGAGCGCCCTTTAGCATCGATAAAAAAAATCCAGCCTGTTTCAAAATTTGTTCCATTTAAAAATTTTACAAGTGCGCCCTTTAGCATCGTAATTATTTCAGTTTCTTCGTTTAATAGTTCTGCAATTTCTTTTAAAATACTGATATTAGAATGCTCATTCTCCCTCACAAAAAACACCTCTTCTTTGGCATTACTAATTTTAATGATAACATTTCAAAGTCTGGAACGTCTGCCTCAGCCATTCATACTTTAGACTGAAATTCTGAAAAAAGTATTTACCTTATCTTCGTAAAGATAATTTACTTCTAAAACTAGAACAACTATAATCGAACAAGTACATGGTTAGATTAAGGAGAGAATTTATATGTCTAAAAAAGTAGAAAATGGCTTATTATTTATTTGGATTGTCTCTGTCGTTGCCACACTGGGTTCATTATATTTTTCGGAAATTCGTCACTATGAACCTTGTAAAATGTGTTGGATTCAACGTATTTTCATGTATCCAATTGTCATTATGACCACTATTGCCTTTATTCAAAAAAATGCACGTATTGCTGTTACAACAGCTGTTTTTGCCATTATGGGTGGCAGTGTATCACTCTATCATTATGGAATTCAAAAACTTAGTTTCTTAGCCGAAACTGCTCCATCTTGTGGTGCGGTTTCATGTACAGGACAATATATTAATTGGTTAGGATTTATCACAATCCCATTTTTAGCGCTCACTGCATTTATTTTAATTGCAGGGGCAAGCTTTTATTTAATGAAGTCTGTAAAAGCTGCAAAATAATTAAGAGACCGTGTTCTACAATTGGAATACGGTCTTTTCTACGGAGGAAAAATATATGTTTTGTTATGAAATAAAAGAAAATAACTTAACAGTTGAAGAACTGTTACGCAATCATTGGCGACTCGGTAAAAAATTAGTACATGAATTACGTATGGCGAAGGCTGTCACAACAGTTGATGGAGAGCCTATACAATGGAATGATCCATTACAGGCAGGCTCCAGCATCAAATTTACATTCCCTATTCCTGCATCTAATTATAAACCGACACCTGTTTGTGCAATTGATGTCGTATATGAGGATGATCACTGCTTAATCGTTTCAAAACCAAAAGGCATGTCGACACATCCAAATGACGCTAGTGATACCCATACATGTATGAATCATGTCATGGCACATATGAAAGAGCAAGGTGGCGTTTACGCGGAGCATGTCCATCGACTTGATAGAGGGACTCAAGGTTTGTTACTTGTAGCAAAGCACCCATTAGCTAAGTCCATCTTTGATCGTATGATTGAGGAAAAATCCATTATTCGAACTTACGCCGCAGAGGTACAGGGAAATTTACGCACCTCATCTGGCACAATTGCCGAATCTATCGGAAAAGACAGGCACCATGCAACAAGGCGTGTTGTCTCAAAAACTGGTCAACATGCTGTTACACACTATGAAGTTGTAGCTCGTTATAAAAACTCTTGTGTTGTCCATCTAATTCTTGAAACAGGAAGAACACATCAGATACGCGTACATTTAGCACATATCGGACATCCGATTATAGGTGATACAATGTATGGAGCAAGAGAAACAGCAAGTGGTGACTATGAACTCCATGCCATTCAATTAGAGTTCGAGCATCCATTTTTAAATAAACAAATCGTTGTGAAGGACAAACAGTAATACAATATTATTGTTGTGGTGCAAAAGGCAAATTATCTTCATTCAGTAGAAGACTCCCACCTCTAGAGGTGGGAGTCTTAATGTGCTTTCAATACAAAAAGCATTTGCTGAAAGAAGTTAAAAATTAAACTTAAAATTATCTGGGTCCTGCCCAAAACGTTCATTACGATTTAACGTAGCTAATTTATCCATCTGAGCTTGTGTTAATTCAAAATCAAAAATCTGTGCATTTTCCTCAATACGACTCGGTGTTACAGATTTCGGAATCACGAGAGTGTCATTTTGTAAGTGCCAACGAAGTACAACTTGTGCAGCTGTCTTTCCAAGTTCTTGACCAATTTCAAGAACCGTTGGATTATCAAGCACACCACCTCGACCTAGTGGGGACCATGCTGTAACAGCAATTCCATGTTCATGACAAAATGCTCTTAATACGTCTTGCTGTAAAAATGGATGCACTTCAACTTGATTAACCATCGGCGCAATATTTGCTTTGGCTAATAGCTGTTGTAGATGATGCTCATGGTGATTTGAGACTCCTGTTGCACGAATTAACTTTTCATCATATAAACGTTCAATTGCTCGATACGTTTCTTCAAATGTTTCCGGTACTGCCCAATGCGTTAAATATAAATCTAAATAATCCATATTTAACTTTTTCAATGATACTTCAAAAGCACGTAATGTTTCATCATAGCCTTGATCAGTATTCCAAACCTTTGTCGTAACAAAAATGTCCTCTCGTTTAACACCTGAATGACGAATAGCTTCGCCTACTTCAGCTTCATTACCATATAAAGATGCAGTATCGATAGCTCGATAGCCAAATTGAAGTGCTTTATCAATAGCTTGCAAAGTTTCATCGCGTTCAGTCATTTTGTAGACCCCTAAACCGAAGCGAGGCATTTCTTCACCATTTGTTAATGTTTTTGTTGATTGTAAATTCAAGAATAACAACCCCTTTCTTTTCCTAGTTCCATTATACAAAAAATTGGTTTTAAGAAAATAAGGATATTCTTGACCTTGTCCAACATCTAATGCCTATTTGTTTTTTCTTCAGGATCATCTACTTGAATAGGATCTGTAATTCGATTATCCTCAGCGAGTTCTAAACCATCACGCATATGCTCCATTTGTTTTCCTAAATCCTGTAAATCTTTAAAGTTTCTAGCCATTGTACCGTTTTCGATATTCGGAACCTTTTTTTCCATTATCATCACCTCTCTTATAGTTTTCCCGAAATAGTTATGTTTGAACCATTTCTGACATATTTTATTCCACTATGTCGTTTCATTTTTCTAATAGATAGGCTATACTAAATGGAGATGTCTTTATAAACATGAGGAGGGTTCTTCCATGAAATTATTATTAATTATTGGTGTAACTGTTGCTTTCTTATCTGCTATTTTCACTGCTGGCTACGAAGGCGACTACAAATCAGAGAAATAATACCTCAAGAAAATCACTAAGCATGAGCATATGCTTAGTGATTTTCTTATTGTAGATCAACGAGAAGAACCATATCGGTTACTTCTCTTTTTTTTTGGAATAATATAATGACTTGACTTTATTCGCTTTATAAAATACACTTACTTACATAAAGTAAGTTGATGATTAAAAATAACTATTATTCGGAGGTAATTTATTATGCATTTTCATGAAAAACCAAACACATATGTAACAAATGTTGAACTTAAAGTAAGTGATCTTCAACGCTCATTAACATATTATCAAGAGGTTATTGGCTTTAAAGTCTTACATCAGGAGTCTCATAAAGCAACTTTAACAGCCGATGGTAAAACAGCTTTACTTACAATTATTCAACCTGAAACATTAGAAGAAAAAACGAGATTCACAACTGGGCTTTATCACTTTGCTCTTCTTTTACCAACACGTCGTGATTTAGCAAATATTATTACTCATTTTCATCATATCGGCGTGCACTTTGGTGCATCTGACCACGATGTGAGTGAGGCCCTTTATTTAAACGATCCAGATAAAAACGGCATCGAGGTTTATGTAGATCGCCCTGAAAATAAATGGACTTGGCATTTTGACCAAGTGCATATGGTTACTGAACCCCTTAATATTCAGTCAATATTAGAGGAAGGTAACGGCAGATGGGATGGTCTTCCTACTGATACGGTGATGGGTCATATTCATTTATCTGTATCGAATTTAATTGTCGCGGAGGAATTTTATACAAAGGGATTAGGGTTTGAAATTGTCACTCGTTATGGAGAACAAGCGTTATTTATCTCAACTGGCCGCTATCACCATCATATCGGTTTAAATACTTGGTACTCTGAGAACGCGCCAAAGCTTGGAGAAAATCAGGTTGGCTTAAAAACATTTTCACTACGTCTAGATAGTGAGGAACAAGCAGTAACAATGAGAGAAAATCTCCTTGCAATTGGTGCACCTGTTATTGAGATAGATGGAGGTTTCCAAACAGAGGATCCAGCAGGAAATGTTGTTTTATTGAAATTTTAAGAGTGTTGTGACGAGCTATCCGGCGGTTTAAGGATTGCATCCGTCGCTTGACAGGTTCTTTCTGTCGCTTGGCGGGCTTTCCGTCGCTTGCGGCATTCTTTCCGTCGCTTGGCGGGCTTTCCGTCGCTTAACGGGTTCTTTCCGTCGCTCGACTGGTTTTTTCCGTCGCTTGCGGCGTTCTTTCCATCGCTCGACTGGTTTTTTCCGTCGCTTCCGGCGTTCTTTCCATCGCTCGACGAGTTCTTTCCGTCGCTCGACTGGTTTTTTCCGTCGCTTGCGGCGGGTTTCCATCGCTCGACTAGTTTTTTCCGTCACTGGACTGTTTTTTTCCGTCGCTTGCAGAAGTAAATTTAAAAAATTTCACATCAGAAAAGCGCGAGAAATCAACGTTTCTAAATTGATTTCTCGCGCTTTTTGATCAGTTTTTCTTTTTATTGTAGCCCTGGGTATCCTTGCTGGCGCAGTGCTTCATAAATAACAATTGCTGCTGTATTCGATAGATTAAGTGAACGAACATGCTCACTTTGTGGAATACGCAAGCACATTTCTCGACGCTCGTACGCAAAATCTTTTGGTAAGCCTGTCGTTTCTTTCCCAAACATAAAGTAAATATCTCGATCTTTATCACTAAAATCATGTGTCGTAAATGGCTCTTCACTATATGTCTCAATTAAATAAACGTCGCCATTTTTGGATGACTCTAAAAAATCCTCTAATGAATCATGATACACTACATTAACACTATGCCAATAATCTAAGCCGGCACGTTTTAGCATTTTATCGTCTGTGGAAAAACCAAGAGGACGAATTAAATGTAGTGAAGTATTTGTTCCAGCACATGTACGTGCAATATTTCCTGTATTCGCTGGAATTTCTGGTTGATATAAAACGATATGCAATGGCATAACGGTACACTTCCTTAACTAAAAAATTGTAAACCTTTGTTAATTTCAACGAGTACTTCCTCGTCTTGTTCTTTTGCTTTTGCCTCAAGTAATGCAGATTGGGCCTGTTCTCCACCTATCTTACCTAAAGCCCACGCTGCCGTTCCTCGAATAACAGGTCGTTCATCCTTTTCAAGAAGTGCTACTAAATCTGGTACCGCAGCTTCTTCTTTAAAATGGGCTAATGCCAAAATAGCATTGCGTTGAATTGGTTTTTTCCCTCGCCATGAACCAGAAACATGTCCAAACTTCTCCTTAAAGTCACGGTTTGAAATCGTTAGAAGTGGTACGAGTAGCGGTTTTGCAAGCACTGGATCCGGCTTAAATTCCTCATGTATCCAGTTAATCTTTCCTTTATTCTTTGGACATACGGTCTGGCATGTATCACAGCCATACAAACGATTACCAATATGGGTACGAAACTCATCGGGTAGTGTTCCCTTAGTTTGCGTTAAAAAGGCTATACAACGTTGAGAGTTTAGCTGTCCCCCCTCGATTAACGCGCCTGTTGGACAAACATCTAAACATAAACGGCAATCTCCACATTCATCCTCTATAGGCTTATCAGGAGCAAACGGAATATTCGTGATAAGCTCTCCTAAATATACATATGAACCAAACTCGGGCGTAATAATCGAGCAGTTTTTGCCGCTCCAGCCTATCCCTGCACGTTCTGCAACTGCTCTATCCACAAGTGCACCCGTATCAACCATCGATTCAATACGCACACCTTCTATGCGCTCTTCAAGCCAAGCTGATAATAATTTCAATCGCTCACGTAATGCTGTATGATAATCGACACCCCAGGAAGCACGGCAAAAGATCCCTCGCCTTGCTCCTTTTTTTCCTATAGGAGCATCCTTCATACGTGACGGATAAGCTACAGCTATCGCCACAATGCTTTCCGCTTCCTCTAACATTTGTAGGGGTTCGGTACGTTTTTCAATATCGCTTTCCTCAAAGCCAGACTGATAGCCAAGTTCTTGCTGACGGCGCAGTCGATTTTTTAATTCTGTAAATGGAGCTGCTGTTGTAAAGCCAATTTTGTCTACGCCAATGGACATTGCATACGCCACAAATTCACGTTGTAGGTCATGTATGTTCATTTTATTTCCAACTCCTTATTTGATACAATAATAGAAATAGATAAAGTAGGTGATGTTTTATGGACATTTCAATTAATCAATCTCTATTGACACAACATCCCGAGCTAAAAATCGGCATTATTCATTATACCAAAATTGTCGTTACAGAATCGCCTCAAATGATTAAAGGCCGCATGCAATTGTATCAGGAAAATCTCTATTTAGAAATGCAGGAAAATCCCGTAACTCAACGAGAGGGTATCGCTGAATGGCGACAATTATGGAAAAAGCTTGGTGCTGATCCGAACCGCTATCGTCACTCAGCAGAAAGCTTAATGCGTAGGATTAGTAAGCAAAATTATTTAACACCGCTTCACTCTGGTGCTGATTTAAATAATTTCTTCTCCCTGCAATATGAAATTCCAATAGGCTTATATGATGTAGCTAAACTAAACGGGAATATAGAAATCGCAATTGGCGATGAGGATACTGGCTATGAGGGCTTAAATGGTCGTTTTAATTCGTTAAAAAATCTCCTTTATAGCTGTGATATGGAAGGTGCATTTGGGTCACCATTTGTCGATTCTAGACGTACGTCTGTTTCAGAGGAAACGACCGAGGCTCTACATATTTTCTACCTTCGCCCATCATTGTCAGAAGAAAATGCAAAAGAGCTTCTTGCATCTGCCGGTAAGATGTTTAACCAAATTCATGGTGGCGATTATAAAATGTCCTTATTAACAAACGCAACACCATCTACTACAATGTGATTATTCTTGCAGAGCTCTTAAAAAGCTAATAAGTATTTTAGCAAAAAAATTTCAGGAGCTCGTCAACTAATTACATCGTAGCGCTTTTATACCATTGAAAAAGGACAGACTCAATTACTGCCCGCAAATGGGAGATAAATTATCGAATCTTATCAATACAAAAAATATAGTGTTGAAATTAACTTAGATGATTCCGTTATTCTAATACCGGGCTGCCAAGCTATTATTTCTAAAATAGAATACAACAGCAAAAAAAAAAGCATCTCTTGAACTGCACCTCAACTGTGTCTAACAATTGAGGTGCAGCTCATTTAAAGATGCTTTTTGGTCTATTTAGTCAAATCATAATTAAATTCAAATTTTCCTGCATCGACATCGGTACAAATATTAGTTACCTTATATGTAGAATCAGTATAAGAATGAGTGTCTCTATTTCCTTCAGCTATAGCTAATGATTCGGTGAATTTATCCAAATCTAATCCTAGTGCTTGAGCAACTAATACAGCTGAAGTCATCCCTTCTGCCCATTCGTCTCCCTCATCATTTACTTCTTTTTCTGGGAGTCCTTGAACAGTAAGATTATATCCAATTATTTTTTTATCCTTATTATATTTAGCAACTAATTTGTAATGGCCCTTATATTCTTTAAAATCAGCTTCCAATAGGACTTGTGAGAAATCATTAAGTTCATTAGATACTGGTTCTGAAATCATATCTAATCCTATGGGTTGAACCTGTTTAAATAAAGTAAGCTTTTCATTGTATTCTTTAACAAACTCTTCAACCATAGCTTTTGATTCAGTATCAACCTCTTCAAATTTCACTGTATCAACTTGCTCTTGCTTTACATCTTCTTTTTTTACATCTGTCTCTTTTTTCTTCTCTGCTCCCTCTCCGGAACATCCAACTAGCATAACGGCTAGTAGCAATACTAAAGCTTTCTTCATTTACCCTTATTCCCTCCAAATGCATATCACTAAAAAATATACTTTACTAGAATTAACGAAATAAAGTTATAGTACCAAAAATTCCTATATTAATATTTCATCTCATCCAATTACAATTCTGACAAATTAAGGTTCATATTTCCACACTTATTATTCGTCATTTTTCGACACACTAGGTAAAATTAAGGATAATATTATTCCTCTTTGTCAAAAATATCAATTGTTCCCAACAAATATGATTAGCTTATGATACTAAAAAATGAAAATACCCTCAAATAAGCCATCTTACCCCTTTTGTGTTAGAGAGCTTTTAATGTCTAGACTACCACAATCAAGGACAGAATGGAGATATCCAACAGAAAGGGGTTATACAATGACAAAACAACATGATTCAACAAATGAGCATAACATGACCTTGACAAATCGACAGGGACATCCTATTACAAACAATCAAAATATACGAACTGTTAGTAATCGAGGACCTGCAACACTTGAAAACTATGATTTTATAGAGAAAATAAGTCATTTTGACCGCGAAAGAATTCCAGAGCGTGTAGTACATGCGCGAGGTGCAGGGGCACATGGCTATTTTGAAACATATGGTGTCGCTGGGGATGAGCCTATTTCTAAATATACACGAGCAAAAGTATTTCAGGGTAAGGGTAAGCAGACGCCTATTTTTGTGCGCTTCTCAACAGTTATTCATGGTGGTCATTCGCCTGAAACATTACGTGATCCGCGAGGCTTTGCTGTAAAGTTCTATACTGAGGATGGTAACTGGGATTTAGTCGGCAATAATTTAAAAATCTTCTTTATCCGTGATGCGATGAAATTCCCTGATATGATTCACGCCTTTAAGCCTGATCCTATTACAAATATTCAGGATGTTGAACGCTTTTTTGATTTCTGTGCAAGCTCTCCAGAATCCTTCCATATGGTGACATTTATTTATTCACCTTGGGGTATTCCAGCTAACTATCGAATGATGCAAGGCTCTGGCGTTAATACGTATAAATGGGTCAATAATGAAGGAAAAGCCGTCCTTGTAAAATATCATTGGGAGCCTTTACAGGGCATTAAAAACTTAACACAAAAGGAAGCTGAAGAAATCCAAAAGAAAAACTTCAATCATGCTACACAGGATTTATACGATGCGATTGAACACGGTGATTATCCTGAATGGGAGTTAAACGTACAAATTATGGAGGATGGTCCACATCCAGAGCTTGACTTTGATCCATTAGATGATACAAAGCTATGGCCTAATGACCAATTCCCGTGGTATCCAGTGGGTAAAATGGTGTTAAATAAAAATCCAGAAGACTATTTTTCTGAGGTTGAACAGGCTACTTTCGGTACAGGGGTGCTTGTAGACGGATTGGATTTCTCGGATGATAAAATGTTACAAGGTCGTACCTTCTCTTACTCTGATACACAGCGTCATCGTGTAGGTGCAAACTATTTACAACTTCCTATCAATGCTCCTAAAAAACGAGTAGCGACCAATCAAAACGGTGGTCAAATGATGTATAAACGTGATTTAGCTCCAGGGCAAAATCCTCATATTAACTATGAACCTTCGATGTTAAATGGCTTAAGGGAAGCTATTCAAACGGCAAAGGAATATACGCCACTTGTGGAAGGAAATCTCGTTCGTGAATCAATTGATCGCCAAAGTAATACGAAGCAAGCTGGTGAAACGTATCGCAATTTTGAGCAGTGGGAACGAGATGAGCTACTTGAAAACTTAATTCGTGATTTATCTGTCTGTAATATGGCCATTCAAGAAGCAATGATTGCATTAGCGGAAGAAGCAGATGAAGAATATGGTCGCTTGCTAAAAGAAGGTTTACAAAAAGCTCGAAAGACTTCCTCTACCTCAAAGCCTCTCGGCAACATTAATGGTGATGATGCCCCTAGAGATGCTATCGATAAAGGACATGACACAAAGCCTTATTAAAAATTAAATAGAGCGCTATGCACCTATAAAAGGCAGAGCGCTTCTTTTTAATGCACACCAGGCAAAATCCTAAGTACCTTTTCCTGTGCGTCTAATATGGCATCCACTCCTAATGGAATGGCAATATTTGTTGCTTCATGTCCAATTTTAAAACCTGATACTACTGGAATATCTAACTCAGCGAAGTACTCTTTCATTAATGATAATAGAGCCGCTTCCTCGGCTCCTGTTTGCGTAAAGGAACCAATAACAACACCTGCTAATTGTTCAAACTTCCTCGCTTGCTTTAATTGTTGCAGCATCGAATCAATATGTGGAAGCGTCTCCGCAAGCTCCTCAATCAGTAAAATTCTACCTTCTGTGTGAACCTCAAATTTAGTACCTAATGTGCTAACTAGGCGACGTAAATTCCCCCCAATAATTTGACCGCGAGCTACACCTGGTCCAATCGTTGTTAACGTTGATATATCCTCCGTATACTGTATTTCTATCGGTGAAAATAGCTGTAAAAACATTTTCTTCGATAACTCATCTATTCTTCCTACAGACATAAGCAACGGTCCATGAAATGTTACTAAATTAGCATATTCATTAATCGCGCAATGTAAATATGTAAGATCTGAGAAGCCCCAGAAGATTTTCGGATTTTCCTCTAGTAGACCGTAGTCAATCTTTTCTGCAATTCGTGCAGCACCATAGCCACCCTTGACACAAAAAATAGCCTTTACCTCTGGATTTTTAACCATTTCATGAAAGTCATTCAGACGTTCCTCGTCATTACCCGCTAAATAATCATGCTTTGCCTGAATTGTATCGCCAATAAGATAATTAAGACCTAAATCGTCAAGAAAGGATATTGCATCTCCTAGCATTTCGGGATCCACTAGACTCGATAAAGCAACCAGACCAACTGTATCTCCCTTTTGTAAATGTGGTACTGTATTTTTCACCCTAACCCCTCCTATTGTTTTCCTTATTCTAGCATAAAGATAACATGGAAACATTGATTATTAGCGAGGATAGTGCCTATAATTGATAAGAATATTCTTACTTTAAAGGAGTATGCTTCATGAAAATCCCACCATATGTATTATTATTACTGGCAACTCTTTTATGGGGCGGTAATTTTGTTATTGGTCGGGCAGTTAGCGGTGATATCCCACCTTTAACCCTAGCATTTCTACGTTGGTGTGTCGCCTTTATCGTGTTTTTCCCGATTGCTTTTCAAAATTTAAAGCGTGAATGGCGGATGCTAAAGGAGAATTGGCCGATTGTCATTATTTTAGCCTTAACAGGAGTTGCTGCCTTTAATACCCTAGTTTATATTGGACTACATTATACAACGTCGATTAATGCATCTTTAATGAACTCATCAACACCTATTATGATATACATACTATCTTTCATTTTTCTGAAGGAAAAACTATCAAAATTTCAGCTCTTCGGAACAGCCTTATCACTTAGTGGTGTCATTTTTATTATTTCCGGAGGCTCATTTGCAAGTTTAGTCGATTTTACATTCAATAAAGGGGATTTAATAGTTGTAGTGGCGGTCTTCTGTTGGAGCATATATTCGCTTCTTATAAAGCATTACGCCAATCGTTTACCTGGTCAATCGACATTCCTAGTGACCATCTTCATCGGAGCAATGATGCTGTTACCGTTTTATATCTATGAAACAATCACAATCACAGATTCTATTCACTGGCAATGGTCAACAATAGCTGCCATTCTATATGTTGGTGTGTTCGCATCGATCGTAGCCTTTCTTAGTTGGAATAGCGGTGTTGTACAGCTAGGTGCAAACAAGGCTAGTATTTATTTAAACTTCATCCCTGTTTTTGCCTCCATATTCGCTGTAATATTCCTCGATGAAAAATTACACTCTTTCCAAATTATCGGAGGCCTTGCCGTTGTTGCCGGTGTCATATTATCAGGTAGAAAGAGTGTATCCTAGCATATTGGAATAGAAGTTCTATTTGCCATTCGGGGATTTTATCCGTCGCTTTGAGGACTCTACTCTTCGCTTTGCCGGTTCTATCCGTCATTTTGAGGACTCTATTCGTCGCTTTGTCAGTTCTATCCGTCACTTTGTCACTTTGCCTGCTCTATCATTCATTTTGACAATTCTATCCGTCATTTTGCCGGTTCTATTCGTCGCTTTGAGGACTTATCCGTCGCTTTGTCACTTTGCCTGCTCTATCATTCATTTTGACAATTCTATCCGTCACTTTGCCGGTTCTATTCGTCGCTTTGAGGACTTATCCGTCGCTGTGTCACTTTGCCTGCTCTATCATTCATTTTGACAATTCTTTCCGTCACTTTGCCGGTTCTATCCGTCTCTTTGAGAACTCTATCCGTCATTTTGCTGGTTCTATCCGTCGCTTTAACAGTTCTATCCGTCACTTCGATATTTCTACCAACAAGCATATTGCAAAATAAAAAGCGTAGACTCACATTAGTTGAAGTCTACGCTTTTTCTCTAGTTTGTTCCGCCGTAAATAACCGTTACATTTGGATGATTTAATAATTGGCTTGCTGGGAAATCTTCTGTCACAATTCCACTCTTTAATCTTTCGATAGCCTCTAGCTTTTTTTCACCAAATGCAATTAACACGATTTCCTTGGCATTCATGATAGATTGAATGCCCATTGTAATAGCATGCGTCGGTACATCTTTTGAATCGTCAAAATAAATTGCATTTTCAGTTCGTGTGGATTCTGTTAATTCTACAATATTCGTCAGTGATTCGAAAGATGTTCCTGGTTCATTAAAGCCAATATGCCCATTAACGCCAATTCCTAGAAGCTGTAGATCAATTCCTCCTGCTTCCTTAATTCGAGCATCATAAGCCACGCATTCAGAGGTTAAGTTCTCTGCTTTACCATTTGGTAAATGAATATTTTCCTTTTTCATATCTACATGATTAAATAAATTCTCATGCATGAATGTCCAATAGCTTGCCGGACTTGATTGATCCAGACCAACATATTCGTCTAAGTTAAATGTAATTACGTCTTTAAAAGATATATGTCCAGCTTGTTTGCATTTCACTAATTCTTTATACATACCTACAGGTGAGCCACCAGTCGCTAATCCTAAAATACTTGCTGGCTTTACTTGTAATTGCTTAGTGAAAATATTCGCTGCCACTTCGCTCATTTCATCGTATGAATTCACTTCTATCCATTTCATTCCACTTGTCATGCTCATACCTACCTTACAATCATTATTATTAACTAAATAGGAAATGCCTTACTTTATTGTAGCTAATATTTTAATTTTACAAGTTATCTAACTACTTTTCTATTATTTTCTTTTCAATATTATGCGTGTATTCTCAAGTCATTTCGGTTATGTTAATTAATAAGGAAGTGAGGCGATTTTATGAATTCACAAATACAGCAATATTTGAAGCTTATTCAATTTCAAGGATCTTTAGAGCCATCTATTAAGCTACTTGGTCAGCTCCAAACAAGACATCTATGTACCATTCCATATGAAAACTTAGATGTTGCCTTGAAACATGGCCTCTCCTTCGCTATCCCTGACCTTTTTCAAAAAATCATCCTTCAACATCGCGGAGGTAATTGCTTTGAATTAAATATTTTATTTAGCTGGCTCCTTCGTGAACTCGGCTTTTCTGTGACCAATCGCTATGCACAGTTTTGGCGCAACATGGAAGCAGATACACCCGTTGAGGATGTACCTATGCATCAGCTACTGCTTGTCCATTTCGCCGGCCAATCATATATATCAGATGTTGGCGTAGGTGCACTAGCGCCTTGTAAGCCAGTTCCATTAATAGCTGGTCATCATCACCGTGAAGGCGATGAACTATATAAAATTGAGCGCGATGATGCAAATGGTTGGATGCTGTATGAACAAACACAACATAATTGGCGCTTGCTCTATAGTTTTTTTGATGACGCGAATGATGCAATATTTGCTCCAAGACTTTCTAAACAACAAAATAAAATCGCTATGATTCGTACCCTTCGTGGTCGACATACAATGCTCAACAATGAATTTCGAATATACGAGGGACAATCCCTAACAACCTATACCACTCATAACGACAAGGAATGGCTGCAAGCACTTTATCGTTTTTTTCATATTTCATTAGATTAGCTCTTCGATACTTATACATCTATGGCAAAAGCAAGCCTCTTCAAATCCTTAAAATGTACCCTATAAGATAGACACTTAAAAAAAGTCTCTCTTACAGGGTACTTTTATTTATAATGAACATAACAACTAGATGGAGCAGAACT
>NZ_JBIWDH010000058.1:0-15751 GCF_044761885.1 Lysinibacillus sp. NPDC097231
TCTTTAGCGCCGATGGTAGTTGGGGGCTTCCCCCTGTGAGAGTAGGACGTCGCTAGGCACACAGTAGCCACTGAGAAATCAGTGGTTTTTTTGTTTTTGCGACTTTTAGAAAGTTAACCCAAAAAATACTATAAAATGGTTTTGGTTCCTGCTAAACTATTTGCAAGAAGCTTGAGAAATAAGGAACCATATCGTAAAAGCTATAGACGATTTGGATTTAAGATGAAGCCTTGTGTAGTAGGTCGTCACGAACAAAGAGTATTAAATATATGAAAAAGTGTAGTTACTATCATACGATAGTAACTACACACAGTTTGTCGATGAAATTATTCCCAATTAAAACCCTTTTTCGCCAAGAAATCTTTGATATGAGGACGACGTTGTTCAATTAAAAAATCTGCCATTTGCTTTGTCCAGTTATCAATTTTTCGATTGGATGAGCGATTATTATAATAGGCCTCCATCGTGTCGTTGTAAGCTGGTAAAAGCTCCTCGTATTTTTCTGCATTGTATTCATTTTCGTGTAATACTGCTGCAACAGGTAAACGAGGTTTTACTTCATTACGACGTGCAGGAACCCCAATTGTTAAGCCGAATAGTGGGAAAACATGATCAGGTAGATTGAATAATTCGCTTATTTCCTCAGGCTTATTACGTACTCCTCCGATGTAACAAATTCCATATCCCATAGATTCCGCAGCAACGACAAAGTTTTGCGCGAATAATGATACATCAGCTACTCCAACAAGTACGTTTTCTGCCGAATCAGCCACAATTTCTACACCTTCTAATTTACCCGCTGATTGAAGACGTTTGAAATCTACACAGAAGACAAAGGCACCGCCAGAAGTTTCGTATTGACGAGGATTGCCAGAGAGTAAACCTAATTTCTCCTTTTTCTCCTCATTTGTTACCCAAATAACGCTATATGCTTGTACAAAATGAGATGTAGCGGCCATTTGTGCAGTAGCAATTAATTCTTCAATAATTTCCTTTGAAATCGGATTTCCATCATAAATACGAACCGAAGAGTGGTTACGTAATAATTCTTTAACCATCAAAAAAATCTCCTTTTCCCCTTTATATATCAAGAGCATATCATGCTTTTTCTTCAAAATCGAATTATTTCGATGTTGAAACTATTTTTAAATAATTTGAAAATACATAAAATTTCTCGAAAAATAAAATATTTCATCATATATAGATTAAATATTCTAAGTAGTGTAAAATTATGTATGCGACGGTTTATTTGGTTGGACTTCTACAAGTTAGATAACTGTATTGAAAGAATTGAGCCAAGTAATCTAGTTGGACAAAATAAAGTGGGATGGAGGAATAAGGAATGGAAGAAAAGTTAGCGAAAAAGCTTCGTAATGAACAGCTACGGGGCAAGGTAGTGACAGCAGAAGAAGCAGCATCTTGGATTAAGGATGGCATGATACTTGGGATGAGCGGATTTACACGTGCTGGTGACGTAAAAGTAGTACCGCTTGCACTTGTAGAGAAAGCAAAAAAAGAGAGCTTTCAGGTAGATGTATATACAGGTGCATCACTTGGCCCAGAAGTGGACCAATACTTAGCAGAAGCTGGCGTTATTCGTAAACGTGGACCTTTCCAAGCAGATGCTGGTATTCGTAATAAAATCAACAGTGGTGATATAACATTCGTTGATGCACACCTGTCACATAATGCAGAATTAGTACGCCAAGGCATTATTGGTCCTATTGATTTTGCTATTATTGAAGCGGCTGCTATTACAGAAGATGGCTTACTAATTCCTACAACTTCAGTTGGTAACTCTCCGATTTTTGTGCAAGAGGCAGACCAAATAATCATTGAGTTGAACGTAGCTCAGCTTGATGCCTTAGAGGGTGTGCATGATATTTTTGTACCAGGACCACAGGGGAAACGCGATCCAATCCCATTACAAAAAGTATCAGACCGACTTGGTACAATTGGTATTCCACTAGATTTAGATAAAGTAAAAGGAATTGTTATTTCCGATATTTTAGATGCGCCATCAACGATCGTTCCTGCGGATGAAGAAACAGATGTTATGGCAAATCATTTATTAAATTTCCTACGTGAAGAAATTAAAGCAGGTCGTTTAACAACAAGCTTAAGACCAATTCAATCAGGTGTAGGCTCTGTAGCAAATGCCGTATTATTAGGTTTTAAAGATTCTGAGTTTGAGAACTTAGAAGTATATTCAGAAGTACTACAAGATGCGGTATTTGAATTAATTGATGCAGGAAAGGTAAACTTCGCATCTGCTACTTCTATTACCCTTTCCGAGGAAGTTGGAAACCAAGTTTATGGTAATTTTGAAAAATACGCGGATAAATTAGTATTACGTCCACAAGAAATTTCTAATCAACCAGAAATTATTCGCCGACTCGGGTTAATTTCTGTGAATACGGCGCTTGAAGTAGATATTTATGGAAATGTGAATTCTACACATGTTTCTGGCACAAAAATGATGAATGGAATCGGCGGTTCTGGAGACTTTGCACGTAATGCACGTTTAGGTATTTTCGTCACAAAATCTTATGCAAAAGGCGGAAATATCTCTAGTATCGTTCCAATGGTATCGCATGTAGACCATACAGAGCATGATGTAGACGTAATCGTAACAGAGCAGGGCGTAGCAGACTTACGTGGACTTGCTCCAAAAGAACGGGTTGCGCTAATTATCGATAACTGTGCACATCCTGAATATCGTGAGCAATTATGGAAGTATTTTAACGAAGCTAATGAAGCAACAGGTGGACACCATACTCCACACGACCTTGAAAAAGCGCTTTCATGGCATGTGAATTACGCAAAAAGTGGTACCATGAAGGACCCTGCATTATCTAAATAAATAAAAGAATTAAAGCCTTGAAGGAGACAGTGTATTGGCCCCTTCAAGGCTTTTAATAGTTAATAACGTAATCCTAAAAGCATTCCGGAGAAATGATCAGGTAAGCCCGGAAAGTGACTAGGTATCCGAGGGAAATGATCCGCTATAGGTAAATCGTCGTTGTTATGTAAAAAAGTAATGACGATTAGTGAAGTGAAGGCTAAGCCAATCCAGAGTGGCTTCAAATTGCGTTTTGGTTTTACTTGTTCAGAAGTAGACATACTTTTCATCTTTTCTACTATAGACATGACTATTATTTTTTAGCATTGGCTAGAAAGTAATATGTCTATTTTTTTGTGAAAAACTAGTATGTGAAATACTCCCTATCTGTAGCGATAATAGGCAGCTTCGAGAAAATATGTGGTCTCATCGAATATTATTCCTTTTTCTTGAAAGCAGAAGTCACTTTAGGCTCCGTTCCTTTGATTAATCGTTTTATATTTTCGATATGCAAAAAGATAGCTATTCCAAAAAGAAGTAGAGCAATAATCGTTGGGCCGATTCCGGGAATCCATAAATATGTTGCTGTACAAAAAACAAGATAATATTCCAGAACACCGACAATTAAATAGTTTGTCGTAAAAGATAAAATGACGAATAAAATGAGTGCAAATAAGCCAATTTTCCAATCAACAGCGAGTAATATGCCTATAATTGAAGCAGTTCCTTTACCGCCATTAAAGTTCATATGAAAAGGGAAATTATGACCTAAAATGACACCAGCAGCTACGATATAGATAAAGAGCCAAATTTGAACTTCTGTTAATTGTATTGCATCTGCTAGATAGAAATGGGAACCGAGAATAGCTGCAACACCTTTACCAATATCGATAAGTGCAACTAATATTCCGTATTTCCATCCGAGGGAAAGTGTTGCGTTGGAGGCGCCTGCATTACCAAAGCCAGTTTTTTTTAAATCTACCCCAGATAAAAACTGAGCTACTTTAGAGCCGTGAATACAGCCAATTAAATAACCAACAAGAAGAAAAATAATAACGGCTTTTATCATAAAATCCTCCTTTCTAAAGTAAAAGAATCATCACCAAAAGTTAGAGATGAAATTTTTAAAATCTATGCAATTTAAGTTGATTGGAGTATAGACTGAACGCTCCAAGGAAAGCACTTAGTAGTAATGGAAATCGACCTACATTTTGGTGAAAACCAATAAATAATATAATAGTCTATGCATTCATATTACGTAAAAAGGCAGACAGAAGTTTCGGAAAAATAAAATTTTAGTGTTGACAGAAAAAAAGTCTATGTTTATACTGTGTAACAACGATGGAAATTGAATCTCATAACTCTTATCAAGAGCGGCGGAGGGATAGGCCCTATGATGCCCGGCAACCAGTAAGTGACGAACTTGCTAAGGTGCTAATTCCTACAGATTCTTACTTGGATCTGGCAGATAAGGGGAGGAAAACTTGCAACCGCAACCCTCTTCTTACTGAAGAGGGTTTTTGTTTTCTACTAAAAAAATCCTCCTCATCTCCGGTACCATCGTAAAAAAACAACCATTTGGAGGTATACAATGACAAATTTTAAACCAGAAACATTACTGTTACATGGTGGCCAAGAGCCAGACCCAGTAACAGGTTCTCGCACAGTACCCGTGTATCGCTCAACGGCTTTCGTATTTAAAGACACAGCTCATGCGCAACGTCTTTTTGCCCTAGAGGAAGCTGGCAATATTTACACACGCATTACAAACCCAACAGTAGATGTTTTTGAAAAACGCGTCGCTTTATTAGAAGGCGGTACAGCAGCAGTAGCACTTTCTTCTGGTGCAGCAGCTATCGCATTTTCAATTTTAAATCTTGCAGGGACAGGGGATGAAATTGTTGCAGCTAGCTCTTTATACGGAGGTACTTATAACTTATTCGCCAACACACTACCAAACTACGGTATTAAAACGATTTTTGTAGATGAAACAAATCCAGAAAATTTCCGATCAGCTATTACTGATAAAACAAAAGCGGTGTTCGCTGAAATTTACGGTAATCCAAGTTTAAAGGTACTAGACATTGAAGCAGTAGCGAATATTGCACATGAAAACGGCTTACCATTAATTATTGATAGCACATTTGCCTCACCGTATGGCTCTACACCAATTGACTTCGGTGCAGATATTGTCGTTCACTCCGCTACAAAATGGATAGGCGGCCATGGTACAACTTTAGGTGGGGTTGTAGTAGACGCAGGAAAGTTTGATTGGACTCGTGGACGTTTCCCAGGCTTTACTGAGCCAGATCCTTCTTATCACGGTTTACGATATGGTATTGACACAGCAGCGGCTGCATTTGCTACAAAACTGCGTGTACAATTACTACGCGACTTTGGACCAACATTAAGTGCTGATGCTGCATTTAATTTATTACAAGGTTTAGAAACGCTTCATTTGCGTATCCCTAAACATAACGAAAATGCTTTAGCGGTAGCTGAATATTTAAGAAACCACCCATCTGTGGAGTATGTAAATTATAATGGCTTAGAAGATTTTGCTACGCATGATTTAGCTAAAAAATATTTAAGAAATGGCTTCGGTTCAGTGCTTACATTTGGCATTAAAGGTGGACGTGAAGCAGGGCGTAAATTAATCGATAGTGTGAAACTATTCTCACACGTAGCCAATGTAGGTGATGCCAAATCATTAATTATTCATCCTGCATCTACTACACATCAGCAACTATCAGCTGAAGAGTTAATCCAAACTGGTGTAACTGAGTCGCTCATTCGCTTATCAATCGGTTTAGAGGCAGTAGAGGATATTATTGCAGATTTAGAACAAGCTATTGAACAAGTTACAGCTTCACAACAAAAAGTAGAAGCTTAAAAACAATTACATGGACAAATGTCGTAGCGTTTACGTATTTTCTCATTCGAAAGGGCCTCATTTGGTAATGCGTAAAACGTTGCTGCATCAACCGCTTATCCCATTTGATAAGTTAGAAGAAGTATTCTATTTATAATACCTAGTAATTTTATAAGTATTATTGACTTATTTAAATCCTTGTTATATACTAGGAAATAAGTTAAATATTCGAAAGGCTACCAACCTAGAAATAGTTAAAAGCAACAATTTCGATTGATTTGACCCTTTAATCAATTACAAACCAATTTGTTTTCATAAGTGCTCCCCCACTTTTGAATATATTAAAAAGAGTAGCTGCAAGCCAGCAGCTACCCTTTTTCAAAAAAGCTGATGATAAAGGAGAGTTTTAAATGGGAAATGTTTATAATGCACAAAATATTGCATCTTATCTTATTTATGAGCTAAATGAAGGTCATGTCTTTGTGAACAACATGTCCATTCAAAACATACTCGCGTCAGTTGAACGTAAATGGCAACAGATCTTTGGGCATTCTGCTTATAAGGAAAAAGTTTATGCCAAAGAGGAAGGCTATACAGTAAAAGAAGTTTTCGAAGCATATGAAGGTTATGGAGCAAGTCATATTCCTCTACCTGCGACAGAGTATTATTTAAAATACGGCACATTCCAATTAGTTGAACGTACGTATGCAATACCAGATTTACAGCTAGAAGAAATAAGGCTTATACAACAGGCTATAACGCAATATTGCTATCAATTGCTAACTAACGCTAGTTAATCGTCCCTCAAATATTTGAGCTCATTCTCTGCTGCTACAGAGAATGAGCTTTTTCATTAATGGGGGAGAAGTAGATTAGCATGCCTTAAAATTTTTAATTACTATGTTTCAAAAGAACAATTTTTATGGATGTTTTAACATACATATATAATAGAAGAAAGACATTCATTTTTTTAGAAAGAATCGTCAATATTTGTTCAAATATTATAGAACAGCTGAAAAGACGTATAATAAAAGGAATGAAACCGATTTCTTCTGCACGTCTAGAGGAAACAAATGTCCGTCCTAGAAAGATTTTTCTTGTGCAATGTATGTATTTGCGTTACAATTTTCTTTAAGTTAAATTTAGAATTATTTGAATTTGTATGTATTGCACAGATCTTTAAACTACGATAGTTATCTTTTTATGGTGAGTGCGAAATGTCATGACTAAATATCTATCTGAATACGAAGTGTTAAAATTGATTTGTGTGGTACAGTCTGCGAACAATTCAAAATCTGTACGGAATTAAGCTTAGGCGGTATTACTTTTAAATGAAACTGCGGAATGTAAGTTGGAGGGAATAACAAGAATGGCAACTATAAAGGCAGCAATTTTAGGATTTGGAACGGTAGGTCAAGGAATTTACCATATATTAAATGAAAAGCGGGAAGAGCTTAAAAATAAATTAGGAATTGAGTTAGAAGTAGCAAAAATTTTAGTTACAGACGCTAGCCGTGAACGTGTACCAGGGACAGCGCATTTAATGACTACAAGTATAGATGAGGTCTTAGCAGAACCAGGCATGCAGGTTGTTTTTGAAGCAATTGTAAACGAGGAGCCAGCATTTACGTATTTAAAGCGTGCAGTTGAACATAAATGCCATGTTATCACAGCTAACAAGGTAATGTTCGCTAAAAAAGGTTTAGAGCTACAAGACCTTGCGAAAGCAAACGGTGTTTTCGTAGGTTTTGAGGCAACAACAGCTGGTGGTGTGCCTGTTATTAAAACGATGAAAAATATTTTACTTGTCAATGATGTTAGTCGTATTCAAGGTGTTTTAAATGGTACAAGTAACTATATTTTAACGAAGATGCGTGCACAAGGTTGGTCGTTTGAAACTGCTTTAAAAGAAGCACAAAATCTAGGTTATGCAGAGGCAGATCCATATAATGATATCTCAGGTCAGGATGCCTTTAAAAAGTTAATGATTTTAAGTGCATTGGCATTTGGTGAGCAACCAGATTGGGCTGACGTAGAAGTAATTGGCATTGATTGCATTTCAGCAGAGCAGGTGAAGGAAGCCACTGAAAAGGGCTTACGCTTCCGTCACGTGGCTGAGGTAGAGAAGCGTGCTGATGGCAAGATAGTCGCAAAGGTAGGTCCTTTATTGGTAGATGCAGAACACCCACTCTATCCAGTAGATGATGTCAATAACGCAGTGGCATTGGATACTAATTACATTGGCACATTAACACTAGTTGGGCCTGGAGCAGGCATGTATCCAACAGCTAGTGTAATGGTTGAGGATTATGCTGAAATTATTGGTAAACGAGCTGGATTTGTCGTAACAATATAAAATAATAGGTGGATATTCCACCTATTACATTAACTTATAGATGCCTGTCAGTGAAACAATATTTTATTGTTGCATTGTTAGGCATTTTTTAATCCTCGTCTTTTACATCAATATCCTCAGGAATGGGTGTATTACGCCAAATTTCGATTTCCTCCTTAATGCGTTCTAACTGGTTAAAATAAGTACTAAATTGTCCGCTATTAATTAGTATTTGATCTCCATCGTAAACCGAACGGATACGCCCATCATAGACTAAACGTAGTACTTGATCCTCTGGCATTCCAAGATCAATAGCTGTTTCTTCAACTGTTTTATACATAATTTTCGCTCCTTTTGATGTCCTTATTATAACGCCCCTTTCTAAAGAAAACATAATAACGTGTTAAAATTTCCGGCCAGTTGTTGGTATCGTGTTGTTTTGCGCTTTACTGAATAAAAGTTAAAAATGAAATGGTAATTGTTTGATTTTGGATAAATCTGTATTATTAAGGTTAATGATGTTATCGGTAGAAGAGGAGTAATAAATGTTGTATCCATTTTTCGTACTTTAGCGGCTATATTATGGAGTATGACAGGAACTGCACAAACTTACTTAGATTATGGAGTATCTCCAATAGCAGTAGCGATGACGTTTTCAATTTGTGCGTTATTGTTATTACCTTTCTCGATAGAAGGTGGATATAACTGGTTAGCCGTCACACATAATCTATGGACAATGCTTTTTATGGGAATTATGTGTACAAGCTTGCATATCTGTTGTTTTTAAATGGTCTTCAGAAAATTAGTCCATCATCGGCAGTCACACATCACTTGCAAAGCCATTAACTGCAGCAATGCTTAGTGTATTTTTAGTTGGTGAATATTTAAGTATAACTCCCTAGTTTGATGTAGCAATGTTATGAAGTGGCATTGTTGTACTGACATTGGCAGTAATTTATTTGTACTGACAGGTGCAAGACTCCCGCATGAAATGTAGAATGCTATGTATATAAATTGATTAGAGCAGATGCTGAGCGATTCCTTGAGAACCAGTGTCACAAATGAAACCCTGGAGCGCAAGCGAAGTGGAAATCACACCACGAACCACATCTGAAGCGATTCATAAAAAGCTTAAGAAATTCTTCATTTTTATAATAGTTGGTTTTTAAGATTTGAAAGGTACACTATTATTTGAGAGCGAGGTGTATATCATGACGAAGTTAACAGTTCTTGTAACAGATGATGATCAAGATATTCGTGATGGTATTGAAATCTATTTAAAAAATGAAGGCTACAATGTCATTAAAGCTGCAGACGGCTTAGAGGCACTTGAAAAGCTAGAGAGCAATGAAGTACATTTAATTGTTTTAGATATTATGATGCCAAAAATGGATGGCATAACAGCAACGTTTAAAATTAGGGAAGAGCGCAATATTCCTATTATTATGCTTAGTGCAAAGGCAGAGGATGGCGATAAAATCCATGGTTTGTCTGTAGGTGCAGATGATTACGTGACAAAGCCTTTTCATCCATTAGAACTGTTGGCCCGTGTAAAATCACAACTGCGACGTTATGTGCAACTTGGGACGTATAATGACGGAGGGGCTAAGGTGGAAATCGACGGACTTGTATTAGATGAAGACGCTAAGGAAGTCAACTTAGAAGGAGAGCCAGTGCGATTAACACCAATTGAGTATAAAATTACGGAATTATTAATGAAAAATGCAGGGCGTGTATTTTCGATTAGAGAGATTTATGAACGTGTATGGAATGAGGAAGCCTACAATGCAGAAAATATTGTAGCAGTGCACATTCGAAAAATACGTGAAAAAATCGAGGCAGATCCGAAAAATCCACGCTACTTAAAGGTGGTATGGGGCGTTGGCTATAAAATGGAAAAATAAAATAGAGCAGTTTGTGACAATTACAGGGTTTGTAGCGGGGGTTATTGGACTAATTTATTTCGGTGTCTATGCGTATCAAATGGTAAATTCCAGATCATCCGAGATGTTACAACTACTAGAGAAAATTTTTTAGAGGGGAGAAAAAAGTATGTTGAAAAAGTGGAAATCTCTTCTCGCTCTTATATGGTTAACTTGGGCAATTTTCGGTATATTTACTTTCACTAGGGTAGGGTATCAATATATTGGAAAATCTTATTTCCAATCTGAAAACTTCCAGCAGGCACTTGATAATTTTCAGTCTGAGTTAGGACCAATGGTGTTAAATCTTCCAACTGCTGAATATTTAAAAAGTAAAATAGAGGTTACACAAAATGAAATTGAAGATCATCGTAACTATTATGGAACATTAGGGCAGCAAATTGATAATATAAAGGCACAATATGAGGAACGCATACAAGAAGCTGCCAATGTGAATGCAACAGACTTAAAAGCAAAGCTAGAGAAAGAGCGAGATGAGAAAATTAAAGATATTACGGCAAATTTTGAGGATGATGAGCATGTCCGTAATAAAATCCTAGCTCAAAAGAAAGCGCTTGTTGATCAATATATAAAAGCTGTAAAAGATGAAGCGAAAAGTTTTGCGAAAAATTATAATTACTGGTCTTATGAATTAACTAACACAGAGACGGGAAAAACTTATCGTTCAGGTGATGTTTCAGAAAGTAGTGCCTATAAAATAAACTATACCGCGCAGCATCCATTAACTACTTTGAACATTAGTGATAGCTTGAGTCAAATTTTTTATCGAACTGATGTTTACCTTGATGCAGAAAATTTCAGAGAAACAGCTGATTACACAGGCATCATCACACTCTCCAAAAAATCTGCACAATCAGCGGGGATCATGCAAGGCTATGAACAATTTACACGTAATCAATACATTTATTTCTTTATCTGGTTAACAAGTGTTATTGCAGCAATTTTTGCGTGGAAGGCACGTAAAGAAGTGCTGCAAGCGGTACAAGGCTTAAAGGAAAAAGAAGCTCTAATGAAGATGAAAATTGATTTTCAGCTTGTTTTATTGTTTATAACTGGCTGTATGTATTGGGCTTCGTCACAAATCACTTTTGAAGCAATTGAATACCTTTATCAGAATAATTATGTGCGCTATTTACTGGATTTTCTGTTTAAACTAAGTGCTCTTTTAATTATTGCTATTTTGTTCTATGTACAATTAATCTGGCTATCTGATCGAGTAAATACAGCAAAAAAACTAGAGAATAGTTTAAAAGCAAGTTATTTATGGTCACTAGGTGAATCAATTTCTGATTTATTTTTAAATCGTTCTATTGCACTGCATTCAATAGTGATGGTAGCTACAGCCTTTTTTGGTGGAGGTAGTTTTGTGGCTGTTATGATGAGAGGAGGATCTTTTCCATTTTTTGTACTTGTACTTTGTATGCTAACTGGAATACCAGCTATGATTCTTTTCTTATCAAGAATGGGTTATTTAAATCGCATTATGAAAGATACGAAAGATATGGCAGAGGGGCGTTTAAATCGAGATGTAAAGGTTCGAGGGAAATCTCCTCTAGCAGGTCATGCAGAAAATCTTAACCATTTACGAGAAGGCGTACGTACGTCTATGCATGAACAAGCGAAAAGTGAGCGATTAAAAACAGAACTTATTACAAATGTTAGTCATGATTTGCGGACGCCACTAACATCCATTATTACGTATACCGATCTATTAAAGAATCCTGATATTACAGAGGAAGAGCGTCAACAATACATTCATATCCTTGATAAAAAATCAGAGCGTTTAAAAGTATTGATAGAGGATCTTTTTGAAGTATCGAAAATGGCGAGTGGTAATATTGAGCTCCATCGTAGTCGTGTGGATTTAACGCAGCTTGTTCAGCAGGCTGTAGGGGAGCATGAGGAAGATTTAGTGCAGGCACGTTTAGATTTACGAATGACAATGTCTCATGAGCCAATTTATGCGTATGTAGATGGTCAAAAATGGTGGAGACTTATCGATAATTTAATTGTCAACGTTTTAAAATATGCTTTAGAAGGCACTCGTGTTTATGTAACTTTGAAACGTACATCAGATGGTGATGCTGAATTTACGGTGAAAAATGTCGCTAAATATGAAATTAGTGAGGATGCCGAAGAATTATTTGAGCGTTTTAAGCGAGCAGATGCTTCACGCCATACAGATGGTTCAGGGCTCGGCTTAGCCATTGCACAATCTATCGTTGATTTACATGGTGCTCGTATGAGTATAGATATAGATGGAGATTTGTTTAAGGTTATCGTTCGTATTCCAGCAGTATAGTCAAAACAGCGGCAAACTGATTGCCGCTGTTTTTAATCGTCGTTATAAGCCTAAGTTTTTGGCTATAATTACTTTCATGACTTCATTTGTCCCCGCGTAGATGGACATAACAGGTATATCTCGATATCTTCTGGCGATTTTATATTCCTCCATATAACCGTAGCCGCCATGCAATTGCATACATTGAATAGCAAGTTCACGTGCGTTTTCAGTTATCCAGTACTTTGCCATGGAAACCTTTGTGACAACATCATTTCCTGCAATATGTTCTTCTATTAAGGATTCTAAAAAAGATTTACCAAGCTCAACTTTTGTAGCCATCTCAGCTATTTTAAATTGCGTGTTTTGGAAGTCACTAATGGATTTTCCAAAAGCTTGTCGTGATTTTACATAATCTATTGTTAAAGATAACATATCCTCAGCGGCGGTTTGTGCAGCAATAGCAACTGCTAAACGCTCTTGCTGTAGCTTTTCCATCATATAGATAAAGCCCTTGCCCTCTTCGCCAAGAAGATTTCCTACAGGCACTCGACAATCCTCAAAATATAGCTCAGCTGTATCTTGAGCGTGCATGCCAACTTTATCAAGCTTGCGACCTTTCGTGAATCCTGGGGTTCCTTCCTCAATTACTAGGAGGCTTATTCCACGATGCTTTTTTTCTTCCTGAGGATTCGTCTTTACAGCAACAACTGCTAAATTTGTATGAATACCGTTCGTAATAAATGTTTTTTGCCCATTTACAATATAATGATCGCCGTCACGAATAGCTGTTGTTTGGATGTTAGCTAAATCGGATCCTGTGCCTGGTTCTGTCATAGCAATAGCTGTAATATATTCACCTGTAACACATTTTGGCAACCAACGCGATTTTTGCTCATGTGTGCCGTATGCTTCTATATAAGGCACGACAATATCATTATGCAGGCTGACACCAATAAGACTTGAGCCAACACGTTCAAGTTCTTCCTGAATAATTACGCCAAAGCTAAAATCTAGACCAAGACCGCCATATTGCTCTTCTACTTGAGGGCATAAATAGCCCATATCCCCAAGTTTACGCCAAAACTCAAGTGGAATAAGATAATCTTTCTCCCATTGAGTATAGTGTGGCTCGGCTTCTTCTGCTAAAAACTTACGTAAGGTTTTACGAAATAACTCATGCTCTGTTGATTCAAATTTATACCTTGTCATTTGAACAGCACCCCTTTTTCTGTCGTAAATGCGTAAATCTTCTCTTATAGTTATAATATTACTGAAAGATTAGTGGAAATTAAAGTGCTTTAAAAATATGATTTTTACATGTAATGCTATAATCAACTAAGACTATAAGAAAGTAGAGGACTAGAATATGCCAAAAGTAATCGGTGGGATACTACTATTAAGTGTATATAGTGCATTAACTTATTACATCGGTTGGGGATTAAAACAGTGGCTTATAACGATGGGGTGGTTCCGTTATCCTATTATCTATTGGCTAGTATTGTTTATCGTTGCATTTAGTATTCTTATTGGAAGGCTACATGAGTCTTTGCGTGTGTTTTCAATTATCAGTAATTACTGGATGTTTATTTTTGAATATGGATTATTGCTTTGTTTAACAGCACATTTGTTTATTTGGTTAAGTCCCTTTAAAAATGTACAGATAATTGGTAGTATAACAATTGCTGTCTTAATTGTATTAAGTATAGTAGGCTCCTATTTAGCTTATTCACCAGTTGTCCGTCATTTAGAGGTGACGATGGATAAAAAGTCCAGTCACCTAGAGTCATTTAGAGTTGTAGTAGCATCAGATTTTCATTTAGGTGTTCTATCACATAAAAAACATTTACAGCGTTTTGTTACATTATCAAATGAGGCAAAGCCGGATATCGTCTTTTTAGCGGGAGACATTGTGGATGACGATCCTAAATGGTTTGTTGAAGAGGGAATGGCAAATGTGATGAAGCAGTTAACTTCTACATATGGAGTGTATGGTGTACTGGGTAATCATGAATATTATGGTAAGAAAATTCCTGAATTTGTTGAAGAGATGGAAAAAGCTAATGTAAAGATTTTGCTTGATGAAACTATTAGAATCGATAATATGTTAATATTAACGGGTCAAGAGGATATTACAAACAAGGATAGAAAACAACTAGATGCATTGAAGTTAACAGATGATTTGCCTTGGTTTGTCATGAATCATACTCCAAATGATTTAACTACTCCTGCAGAAATGGGTGTGGATTTCCATATGTCAGGTCATACGCATAAAGGTCAACTGTGGCCCAATCAATATTTAACGGCACGTGTGTTTGAGCTCGATTATGGTTATAAGTTGAAAGAGCAAATGCATACACTTGTTTCATCAGGCTTTGGCTTCTGGGGT
Source organism: Lysinibacillus sp. NPDC097231 (assembly GCF_044761885.1). NCBI lineage: Bacteria > Bacillati > Bacillota > Bacilli > Caryophanales > Bacillaceae > Lysinibacillus > Lysinibacillus sp. NPDC097231. Next base: position 14,663 of record NZ_JBIWDH010000058.1, read on the forward strand.
CCACCAATGCGAATAGGTAGCCGTTCTGAGCTATGGGTGGTGGATATTAAATTCCAATAGAATAATAGTCAGAGTATATGAAAAGGGTATTTTATTATAAAATTGTATTTAATTAATAAAAAGGTAAGGTGACAACGTGGATATCATTGAGTTATTAAAGGCGCTCATATTAGGCTTTGTCGAGGGGATGACAGAGTTTGCACCAGTGTCGTCGACAGGTCATATGATTATTGTGGACGATATGTGGCTAAAGACTGAGGAGTTTTTAGGGATGTATCCCGCTAATACATTTAAAATTGTTGTACAGCTTGGCTCCATATTAGCCGTAGTCGTCGTTATGTGGAAACGAATGTTAAACTTAGTTGGGCTCTATAAAATTGACGGCCAATCGGCATCGGTAAAAGGTCACTTCAACTTATTACATGTTATTGTGGGCATGTTACCAGCAGTAGTCTTAGGTTTTGCATTTAAGGACTTTATTGACGATCATCTATTTAAAGTAGAGCATGTTATTTATGCTTTGGTGGCTGGGGCACTCTTAATGATTGCTGCGGATAAATTAGCACCGAGAAAACCAAAAATAGATTCATTAGATAAAATTTCTTACGGTATGGCATTTAAAGTTGGTTTAGTACAATGCTTATCACTTTGGCCAGGATTCTCCCGTTCAGGTGCAACAATATCTGGTGGTGTACTCTTTGGAATGAGTCACCGTGTAGCCGCAGATTTCACTTTCATCATGGCTGTACCCATTATGGCAGGTGCTAGTCTAGTATCTGTGCTGAAAAACTGGGATACATTATCTATGGATTATTTTAGCTTTTATGTAGTGGGCTTCATTAGTTCGTTTATTTTTGCATTACTTTCAATTAAGTTCTTCTTAGCACTACTTTCAAAAGTGAAATTAATGCCATTTGCTATTTATCGTTTAGTGCTAGCTGCTGTACTAGCTGTTATTGTCTTTATGTAAAAAGAAAGAAAGCCACTCTTCTATTATAAAGTGTACCCTTTGTAAAGGACATTTTAAAAAAAGCTCTAGGCAACTTGAAGAAGATGATGTCTGTATTGTGCAGGTGTCATCTTTTTTAG
>NZ_JBIWDH010000059.1:0-13176 GCF_044761885.1 Lysinibacillus sp. NPDC097231
CAGGATCAAACTCTCCATAAAAGAAATTTGATTAGCTCAAATTGTTTTGCTGGCATCTTTATGATGTCCAAAATTTGTTTCGTTCACTAACTCAAAGTTAGCTACTAAAAACTTTATTGATTACGTTTTGCTTGTTCAGTTTTCAAGGTTCATGTTTTGTCACTTGTTTTCAGCGACTTTATTATCATAACTTGTATTCAACAAGAAGTCAACAACTTTTTTAAAATCTTTTTATCAAGTGTTCCTTCTTGTTAAGGACAAGTAATAATATATAATATAGCAAAATAAAAATCAAGCTTTTTTAGAAAAAAACTTTAAAATCTTTTTCTCATCGACTACGAACAAGAGAATTCCTATTATAACAATTAATCCACCAATAATTTGTGTAGCTATTAAATACTCTTTAAAAATTAGAAAAGCTAAAATAGCTGCACCAATCGGTTCAAATAATATCGCAACAGAAACTACATTTGTACTAACATATTTGATAGACCAATTAAATAGAGTATGGCCAAATAAATTAGGAACTATCGCTAATAAAATAAACCAGAGCCAATCCATAGTAGAATAAGGGCCAAAAGATTCACCCTTTATAAGAACATATAAAAATAACGTAATTGTACTAACAACGTAAACAATCATCGTGTAAGTTATCAGAGATAATCTTTTACGTACATCCTGTCCGAATAATAAGTATGCTGTTATGAGTACACACGCAATAAGAGCAAGCAAATCTCCGTAAAATGCATTGCCACTAAGTTTAAAATCTCCCCAACTAATTAAAACACTTCCGACAATGGCAGTTGCTCCTGCAAAAATGGTTTTTAAAGTAATCTTCTCTTTAAAGAAAAAATATGTACCGACAAATGCAAACAACGGCTGTAATGTAACTAAAACTGTAGAACTTGCTACAGATGTGTAATTCAGTGATTCAAACCATAGAATAAAATGAAATGCTAAGAAAATCCCCGCAATTGATGAGAATATCCAATCCCTTCTCAATAATTGTTTTAACTCTTTAGTGTATTTCAAGAAAAACAATGGTGCCATGATCAAAACTGAAAACAGCATTCGGTAAAATGCAATAACGCCAGCTTCTGCATTTGCTAATTTTACAAATATGGCAGACAAAGATACAGAAATAACGCCAATAAAAATAGGGATGTATGGATGTATTTTTGGCTTCTCCATAAAATCCACCTCCAATCAATTAAAATGAGTCCGGATTCGGCTTTGTGCTTAGGCCTGCAAATGTTTTTTGTGCGAAAGCGTAGCGACAGCAACAACACGATGTTGGTCCCTCAGGCGTTTTCACAGGATGTGGAGTTCTTAACCTGGGTTCCTCTAGTTCAGTAGATATTTGTCTGTTGAAAGAAGGTAAAAAAATACTTATACATCACTACTTTCGTGATGTACAATACAAAAAAAGTAATGCACATACAATAATGACAGCTTGCATATCTCTAAGCAATACGAAATATCTGTGGAGGGTTGCGTATGGATACATTATTAGAAAACATGATTACATATGAAGTTGGCATAAAATTAGTTATTGCAGCCACATTAAGTTTAGTAATCGGTATTGAAAGAGAATTAAAAAAGAAGCCCGTAGGATTAAAAACAAGCTTAGTCATCGCTACATTCAGCTGTTTATTAACCATAATTTCAATTGAAACCGCATACTCAACACCCCCAAGATCTGAAGTCAATATTACTATGGATCCGCTTCGCTTGGCTGCCCAGATTGTTAGTGGAATTGGATTTCTTGGAGCAGGGGTTATTTTAAGACGTGGAAATGATAGTATTTCAGGTTTAACAACTGCTGCAATGATTTGGGGAGCTGCCGGAATTGGAATTGCAGTTGGGGCGGGCTTCTATATGGACGCGACTTTAGCTGTTATTATCATTGTCTTCGGAATTGAGGTTCTATCACCATTCCTAATGAAAATAGGGCCAAAACGAATTCGCATGAGAGAAATATCATTGAAAGTTCAAATTAACAATGATGAAAATACTGAATCCTTTTTACAATTTCTAAAAGAGAACAATATTATAATTGAAAACATTCGCATTAAGGATGTTCCTCTAAATAATGATAATGTTTTACACGAATTAGATTTACGCTTATCATTAATTGTCTCTGATAACTTGCTGTCATTTTACCGTTCATTGCGAGCCTTATCATATATAGAAAAAATTGAAATGGAAATTTTAAACTAGCTGGAGGATTCTTCTATGGCAGAAATATTGAAACTATTAAAAGACGGCAATAAACCCTCACTTTTGGCGGCAGGTGTTAATGCCTTTTTAGGAATAATTAAAGGTATAGCCTTTTTCTTTACAGGTAATGTTGCCATGTTCGCTGAAATGATGCACTCTTTAGGGGATGCAGCAAACCAATTATTTGTTTATATCGGCTCAGCACTTTCAAAAAAAGCTCCGACGAAACAATTCCCTTCAGGCTTTGGGCGAATAGTAAATCTGGTTTGTCTTTTTGCTGTTATCATTGTTGCCATTCTCTCTTATGAAACTATAAAAGAAGGCTGGCATCATTTTATGAATCCAACAGGGGTATCTAAAGGAATGCTCATTGCACTTGGTGTATTATTAATCGGGATTATATTAGAGGGATCCGTCCTTGCTAAAGCTGCTGTAGAGATTTTACATGAAGCAGGACATGAAAAAGCAGGTATCATCACTGCCATTCCTAAAGCTTTTGCCCATTTAAATCGTGCTAAACCAGCAACGAAATTAGTATTTATGGAAGACTTAGTTGCTACAGGTGGTAATGTGTTGGCCTCCTGTGCTATATTAATTGCACACTTTACTGGCTGGGCAAGAATAGAAGGACTTGTTTCAATGATTATTGGTTGTATGATGTTCTATGTAGTTGCTAAAGTGTTCCTCGATAATGCACGTGGAGTCATCGGCGAAACAGACGAAGAAATGCTCAACCATGTTGCTCACCTTGTTATGGATGATCCGAACATTAAAGATATTGTGCGCTTAGAGGTCATTAAAGAAGGCGAATTTTTACATGTAGAACTAGTTGCCGAAGCAGATGCAAGTTTATCACTCGCTTATTTAGATGATGTACGTGATCATTTAACAGAGATTATTATAAGTCAGAAGGGTGTTTCAAAAGTAGCTATTTTATTTGATGAAGATAACGGCAGATTAGATTGGGTGCATGTCGGCCAAAGACCAATAAAGTGAAACTTCAATCAGTGTGGATTTTTCTCATCCCCACTAATTGTTGTAGAGGAACACAAGCTAAGTACTCCGCATCCTGCGGAAACGCTTGTGTGACCAACATCATGTTGGCCTCAATCGGGCTTTTACGGGCAGTCGATCTCCCGCTCCCGCTTATATTTTTTGCTTCACTTAAATCTTGAAGTGGGAATCTTAATGCCCATTTATGTGGGATAAACTCAAATTTAAAGCAATAATATCGTCAAAACCCTATCCTATAAATTTCAAAATAAATGAAAAATAGCCAATTGCCATATTTCAGGCAGTTGGCTATTTTTCATACCGGTACTAGATGACTCTGTTTTCGATTAATTGTTTCTTCATTTATGCAATCTGGTATTTCTTCTTTACTTACAAAAACATGGTTTGTAATCATAAAAGTTAATAACATTTTTATTGCGATAATCTTTTTTACTCCTTGCTGCTGAATAACTATTTTTGAGAATTTTAAAGTTGCCAAACGATTAGCTAATGCATATTCTTCTGCATTTGTAATCTCTCTTCCGTCAGCATGGCATCCTAAAATAAAATTACCAGCATAAGAATCTTTTAATACATTAGGATGCATGGATTGGTAATGCACCTCTGCAATTGAATCTTCTTCATTCATCATTTGATGAGCCACCAAATAATGTTTTAAAGCACCTTTTAAATCAATTGCGATAGCTGTATCTGCTAAAATTGTTCGATAATAAACTATCACAATTTCAGCATCCCCTAAATAAGGCTTCACTTCTACTACAATTTCACCAGAAGGACGTACAAATAATTGTACAATTGCTTTATTTACACCATCTGTAATGGTAATATTCGTTTGACCAAAGCGTAAACTTTTAAAAATTATACTCTGATCAACGATGTAACCCGCAACAATTCGGTCATTTTCAATTTGCAGTGATTTCGCTTCAATCCCCAATACTTCTACAAAATTTTGCATTTTATACACATGCCCCTGAAATGGTGTTTCTATGCAACGCAATGTGACAATACGGTCTTCTAGCAATTGTTTCAACATTTTCTCCCTCTCCAATCTTTGTTTATATTGTTCTATTTTAATAAACTTAGCTGAACAAATTCTGAACAATCCTACATTTAGCGAGTGAATACGACAAATTTAAACATTTATATAGTTAACTTTCCTTAATTTTTCACAAAAAAATATGAGACTACAAACACGTAGCCTCATATCCATTCTCAATATTAAAGGGAGTTTTGCAAAATAGTACGGACATCTTCTTCCTGTAATTTATTGAAGTTTCCAAACGGTCCATTTTGCATAGCATGTTCAACAATTTGATTGAACTTTGCATCATCTATGTCATAATCCCCAAGACGATTTGGAGCACCTAATGAAGTCCAGAATGTTGATAAACGATCAATTCCTTCATAGGCAACTTCTTCTGACGTCTTTCCAGTCGCATCCACGCCAAATACTCGTGTTGCAATGCCTGCAAAGCGCTCTGGGTTCACCGGTACACTTAGACGCATCCAACGAGGTTGTAAAATTGCTAAACCACCCGCATGTGGAATATCGTACACTGCGGATACAGCATGCTCAATATTATGTGACGCCCAATCTCCACGGGAGCCAATTGATAAGAATCCATTTAACCCAATTGTTCCTACTAATAAAATCGTTTCACGCAATTGGATATTCCCTAAATCTTCTAGTAATTTCGGTGCTGTAGTAATGACTGCTCGTAATACACCTTCGCACATTTCATCCGTAATTGGAGTATTCGTTGTATTATGGAAATATTGTTCAAATACATGCGACATCATATCAACGATACCGTATACTGTATGGTTTCTTGGTACAGTCACAGTATACGCGGGATTTAAGATTGAAAATTTAGGGAAAACAGCAGGGCTACCAAAGCTTAGCTTTTCTTCTGTAGCCGCATTAGTAATAACAGACCCAGAGTTCATTTCGGAACCTGTTGCAGCTAGCGTTAATACCGTTCCTAACGGTAAAGCGTCCGCTACAAATACTTTGCGTTTTACAATATCCCAAGCATCGCCATCATACTTTGCACCAGCTACTATTAATTTTGAACAGTCAATTACAGAACCACCACCAACAGCTAACACAAGATCAATTGCTTCCTTTTTGCAAATATTAATCCCAAGTCTTGCCGTTTCTACACGTGGATTTGGCTCTACTCCACTCAATTCAAATATAGTTTTATCCGCTTCATGTAATTTTTCAATAACAGCATTATATACACCATTTTTCTTAATGCTGCCTCCTCCGTATACTACTAACACCTTTTTACCATATTGCGCTAACTCTTTAGGTAACTTCTCCAGTGCATCCTCACCAAAATGTAATTTCACTGGGTTATAAAATGTAAATGAATCCATTCAATTCGCCCCCCTCTAGTTGGATTTTCTCATATTTATATTGAAGAAAGCAAAGATTTAAGTTGATCCTAAACACGAATCATGTAGTCATTATAGATGCTAAAAATTCTCTCTGGTACAGAAATACCAATTTCGAATAATTTCTCTTGTATACCTTCATAGCATTTTACACAATCTTGTTTTTTGTTTTGTTCGATCAAAAATTCCAGTAGTAAAAACATATAGTTTTCATTAAATTCATCTAGCTCTAGCATTTTTTGTAAGCAGTTTAATTTTAACAACAGGTTAATAGAGGCAGTATTTGTAATATACATTTCAAGCACATGCAATACACCTTGCTTTAAACGGAGTTGTGTTTGAATTGCCCAGGGATACTCCTCTTCTGCTAAAAAATCACCCTCGTAGCAATTTAAAAGCTGTTGAATAGATGGTTCATCATGCCTTTGCAGTTCTAGCAAATGAATAAGTTCATCATAATCACTATCAATTTCCACATTTAATTGGTAATGATTATTGACTAATTGAATTGGATCTTTAATACCTTGTTCCTTTAAAAGCTTCCTTAATTGATAAATAGACGTATGTAAATTACTAGCTGCCTTCTCAAATTCTAAATCTGACCATAGCTCCTCTATTATAACAACATTTAAAATAGGTTTTTTTTGGTGGAACCAAAGATATAAAAAAAGCTCACGTACTTTCCTTGTACGCCATTTCATCACCGTATGCTGAGCATCTAGTAAATAAAAGCTACCTAATGTATGGGCATATAAGAGATGTGCCTTTTTCTCTTTTAATACATCTCCTTGTAATTGCAACTTTTGTTGTGCTTTTACTAACGCCTTAATAAGCCGCTTCTCATGAACAGGTTTTAACAAATAGTCTGTTGCCTCTATATCAAATGCATCCGCTGCAAATTGAGCATGTGCTGTAACAAATATTATTTGTGTAGATGGTTTTCTTGTTAATTGTCTTGCCACCTGTAAACCATGCACATCAATCATTTCTATATCTAAAAAAACGATATCAATAGATTCTTTTTCAAGAAAAATCAGTGCATCGTTTGCATTTGTAAATGTTCCCTTAATCGAAATCTGAAATTGAGTAAGTCGATTTAACTTGAAACGTAAAACATCAATAGCCATTTTTTCATCATCTATGATAATAATATTCATGCTCCATCACCCTCCGGTAATAGTATTAGAATAGTTGTCCCCTTCCCTTCCTCACTGTATAAACGAAAACTCGCATTTTTCATTAATTTAAATTTTTTTAGCGGATTTGAAAAACCAATGCGCGAACTTTCTTCATTAATTAATTGTTGTAACTTTTTAGCGGGTATACCTACTCCATTATCATGTATTTTAATCCGAACAAATTGTCCCTCTCGCTGGATACTTACCTCAATTGTACCACCCTCTGGCTTTTTGGAAATACCATGAAAAACGGCATTTTCAACTAATGGCTGTAGTGATAACGCTGGAATCATAAGTTGTATAGATTCATCAATATCATATTTGATAGTTAATCGATCACCAAACCGCATTTTTTCAATATAAAGATATGCTTTTACAAGCTCTATTTCTTCTTCAATCAATATCATGCTGTTGCGATAGTGCACATTGAGCTTTGCACGGAAGTATGTTGCTAAGCAGTATAATGCTTCCCTTGTATTATCCATATCAGAATAGCTCAAACCAATAATTGTATTGAGCGTATTATAGATAAAATGAGGCGTCACTTGTGAATATAAATAATTCATCTCAACTTCAATTGCATCTAATGATGATTGCCGAACTGCTAATAAAGATTCTATTCGTAAAAGCAATTCATCCATTGCTACAGGTTTTTGTAAATAATCATTGGCTCCTACCTGCAAGGTTTGCACTAAATCAGAATGCTTCATAATAGCAGTCAAAACAATGATTGGAAGTTCTAACATGTCATATTGCTTGCGCACTTGCTTACATAATTCATAACCCGACATACCATCCATCATTAAGTCGATTAGCATACAATCCACTTGATTTGATTTAATGTAGTTGACACAATCAAAACCATTATCTACACCAATCACTGTATAGCCCTTTAAAGCTAATATGTCAGCTAAAACCTTTATATTGATATGATCATCATCTACAATAAGGATTTTTTTATCATTACCTTTATAGAACAACGGTAAATCAAGCTGTAGAACTTCGGTAGATGTATGTGTAACAATTGCACCTAAATGTTCATTATTTACTTGTTCATCTATTGCTAACGGCATTGTAAATGTAAATGTCGTTCCTTCTCCTAGCGAGCTTGTTACTTGAATTACCCCATTTAACTTTTCAACAATATTTTTAGCAATACTTAATCCTAAACCAAGCCCTTCCTTTTTGTGATTTCCCCTTACTTGATAAAAGGCATTAAATAGATGTTCTATATCCTGTGGAGGAATACCTAAGCCCGTATCACTTACTTGAATGACCATTTGTCGATTATGAGTATGTGCTGTGACTACAATTTCGCCAACTTCTGTATGCTGGATCGCATTGTGCAATAGATTATAAAGCACCTGCTTAAAGCGTAATTCATCTGTTAGCATGGCAGGCAATGCCAAGTCTACCTCCGTTATTATTCGGACATTACTATTCCTTGACATGACACTTCGTATTTCCTCTACCACTTCATTTATTACATTTACTCGCACTGCTCGTGGTGAAACACGTACCTCACCTGTCATGTGATTGGATGAAAACAACAAATCTTCCACTAAATAACCTAAACGCTGCGCTACATTATGAATTAAAATCACTTGCTCCTGTTGAGCACGCTTCAATGGCCCCTGAGCACCTTCCATTAAAGATCTAGATAGATTTAAAATTCCATTTAATGGTGTACGCAATTCATGTGAAGTCTTGAGTAAAAATTCGTCCTTCATTTGGTTGTGTGTAATTAATTCTTCTGATAATGCTTGAATCCTCAAAAACGCTACATTCGCACGATAGTTTAATAGTGATGTAAAGCCTATTAATACAAGTAAAAACAACACAATTTCACTATAATCAAATGGCATATCTGTTAGGAAATTAATAACTAATAAAATGGCATAACAGCAGATAGCCGCCAAAACAATTAAAATATAACGCGCTCCCTCTAATCGTTTCAACATCACCCGAATAAGAATCCACACATTAAACAATACAACCGGCGCCGTAAGGGCTATATAAGCTAATTGCCTATTTATGACTGCCTCTTCTGAAGTAGCTCTATGATTCTTGGTAAATGGATTATAAATACCATAAACAACAAAAACGATACCTAATAAAAATATAATCAAGTAAATGATTTTCTTTTTTGTTAATTGCGGATACATATAATAAATAAAAAGTGTTAAGCAAATAAGCACCAACGGTAAAATACCTAGCTGCAATCGAATTTGATCGATAGTAAGAATTGGTGGCATTAATAGGAAGAAAACTTTTTGATTTATAAAGGACATATAGAATCCTAATAATATCGCAAATAATCCAAAAAACAGTTCTTCCTTGCTTCTACGTTTTTGTCCATAAAATATAATATAAAAAATGCCAAATATAATATATCCAATACTAATAAAAGCATCCGCCAAAACTTTTAATCGATAATGATGTTGGATAGCTTCCATTGATCCAAATTCAATAGGATAAATAATTCCTGCCTGCGGATAATGAAAATTAGCAACTTGTATAACAATATCGAGTTCTTTATGATCACTTCGTGCAAAAACAGTATATTTATCATCATTTTCAGTTCGATAATCTTCTATTGTTGTACTCGGATTGCCCTTTGCCCCCACTTCCACACCATTAATAAAAATGCGATTTGATTGCCGTATAGTCCGAATATATAAACCATATTGACCTTCAACAGGCACCTTTACTTTGATATGATAAGTTCCCATTGAGATGCCTTCTTCATTTGGCTGCATATAATCATGCAAATCTTCTGGAACATTAATGGTTATACGTTTATTTTTATAGGAATCCAACGATTCCCATGGTGCTATCAAAACATTTGGATAAAAGGACCACTTACCCTTCAATTTTATAGGCTTCGACAATTGATCAACATCAAGATTAACAGCGCCATTTTCTACAATCTGAGGCTGGTCAGAAGAGAAATAATGCCCATTTCCAAGGTAAAAGACAAGTGCAAACAGCATGATAATACTTAAGATAATCAAAATATTTTTTTTCATTATCATGTCTCCTATTATTTTTGACTTGCCCTGCTACGTACGCTTACATTTTATCATAGTATGTATGAACAAAATCTGAACAAAGAGCTTCTTTTTTTAGTAACGCCACCCAGTTATGGGCTTCTATCCGTCACTTCATCAGTTCTATCCTATGTTCAGATTTTGTTTAGGTAGTCATTGTATAGTAGAGACAGTACATAATATAAAGGAATTTTGCTTATGTTTATAATAATTAGTAGTTGTTGTATCGTTATCATCGGAGGAATAATACTTTTGCGCATGTTCCAATTACGCAAAGAGCGGAAAGAAAAAAAGATGCTTTTAGAGCAACGGCTTCAACACCTTATTTATACAAATAAAAAAGAATCACCCACAGAAAAAAACGAGTCCTCCTAATTACTTAGGAATGACTCGTTTTGTATTTATCTATTTTATTAAACCCATCCACGGAAGCGTGAAGCTTCTGCAGTGCGGCGAACACCTACCATATAGGCTGCTAAGCGCATGTTAATATTACGGTTTGTTGCAGTAGTATAAACATTGTCAAACGCTTCAACCATTTTTTTGTATAAACGCTCTTCAACTTCTTCTTCTGTCCAGTAATAACCTTGGTTATTTTGTACCCATTCGAAGTAAGATACTGTAACGCCACCAGCAGATGCTAATACGTCTGGTACAAGTAAAATGCCACGCTCTGTTAAAATTTTAGTTGCTTCAGTAGTTGTTGGACCATTCGCTGCTTCTACTACGATGTTTGCTTTAATGTTATGTGCATTGTCAGCAGTAATTTGGTTTTCAATAGCAGCTGGCACTAAAATATCACAATCAAGCTCTAGTAATTCTTTGTTTGAAATTGTGTTTTCGAATAATGTTGTTACCGTACCAAAGCTATCACGACGATCTAATAAGTAGTCGATATCTAAACCTTCAGGATCATGAAGTGCACCATAAGCATCTGAAATACCAATTACCTTTGCACCTAAATCATGCATGAATTTTGCAAGGAAGCTACCTGCATTTCCGAAGCCTTGAATAACAACGCGTGCACCTTTAATATCAATGCCACGTTTTTTCGCTGCTTCTTCGATAACGATTGTTACACCTTGTGCAGTTGCACGGTCACGACCTTGAGAACCACCAAGTACTAGTGGTTTACCTGTGATGAAACCTGGTGAGTTGAATTCGTCCATACGACTGTATTCATCCATCATCCAAGCCATAATTTGTGCATTTGTAAATACGTCTGGTGCAGGAATATCTTTTGTTGGTCCTACGATTTGACTCACCGCGCGTACATAACCACGACTTAAGCGCTCGATTTCGCCCATAGACATTTGACGTGGGTCACAAATGACACCGCCTTTACCACCACCGTATGGAAGATCGACAATACCACATTTCAATGTCATCCACATTGAAAGCGCTTTAACTTCTTCCTCAGATACTTGCGGGTGGAAACGAACCCCACCTTTAGTAGGTCCTACAGCATCATTATGTTGTGCACGATAACCAGTAAATACTTTCGTTGTACCATCATCCATTTTCACTGGGATGCGTACTTGCAGCATACGAAGTGGTTCTTTTAATAATTCATACATTGCTTCGTCATAGCCAAGTTTATTTAAAGCATCTTGAATGACATCTTGAGTTGATGTGAACAGGTTTAAGTTTTCAGACATATTAAATCGCCTCTTTGTTTTTTTTAATGATAGTATATCGGCATCATTGTAACATACTTCCGAATTAAAATGTGAACATTTTGTTAAACTTTAAATACTTTTTCAATTTGTTCGATTGACCAATCTAAATCTTCTTGCGAGATCACAAGTGGCGGTGCAAAACGAATAACTGTATCATGTGTTTCTTTACATAATAAGCCTAATTCTTTTAGTTTTTCACAGTATGGACGGGCTGCCTCTGTTAATTCCATACCGATAAACAAGCCACGACCTCGAACTTCCTTGATAACTGGGTTGTTAATTGCTTTTAATTTACCTTTGAAGTATTCACCTAGCTGATGAGAACGCTCTGCTAATTTTTCATCTAGTAATACTTTAATTGATGCAATAGAAACAGCACATGCTAAAGGATTACCACCGAAAGTTGAACCATGTGATCCTGGATTAAAGACTCCTAAGATATCACGGTTTGCAGCTACACAAGAAATCGGGAATACACCACCGCCTAAAGCTTTACCTAGGATGTACATATCAGGCTCTACCTCTTCCCAATCACATGCGAACATTTTCCCTGTACGTGCTAAACCAGCTTGAATTTCATCTGCAATGAATAATACATTGTTTTCACGGCATAGCTCACGAGCTGCCTTTAAGAAGCCCTCCGGCGGAATAACGATACCAGCTTCCCCTTGAATTGGTTCGATTAAAAATGCTGCAGTGTTAGGCGTAATTGCTGCTTTTAATGCTTCTAAGTTACCGTAATCTACTAGTTTAATATTTGGTAACATAGGACCGAAGCCACGACGATATTCTTCATCAGATGATAAAGATACAGCAAGCATTGTGCGACCATGGAAGTTACCGTTACATGCAATAATCTCTGCCTTACCATCTTCTACACCTTTTACATCGTATGCCCAACGACGAGCAGCTTTAAATGCAGTTTCTACCGCTTCTGCACCTGTATTCATTGGTAACACCATTTGTTTGTTTGTTAATTTCCCAACAAGCTCATACCATTCACCAAGGTTTTCGCTATAGAATGCACGAGAAGTTAACGTTACTTTATCCGCTTGTTCTTTTAATGCAGCGATAATTTTTGGATGACGATGTCCCTGATTTACAGCAGAATAAGCTGATAACATATCTAAGTATTTGTTACCTTCTGGATCTATAACCCAAGCACCCTCAGCCTCTGAAATTACAATTGGCAGTGGATGATAGTTTGCAGCACCATAATTTTGAGTTTGTTCAATAACTAATTGTGTTTTTGTCATTTAATATTCTCTCCTTACTTCTTCATGATGAAAATCTATGGAAGAAAGGGACTATGTTCTTCTATAAGTGAATTTAATAGAAACAATTTTTATTCATCAGCATTTTAAAAGAAAGAAAATACAAGAATCTGCTCGGCTTCTCCTCGGTAAGTCACCCCATGTTAGCGTCTACCTAATCTTACTAACGTTCATCCTCGAAGGAGTCTCGCAGATTCTTTTCAAAAATGTTTCTATAATTACTTATGGAACAGCCCTATCATTCAAAGTGGAATCCTCCACTACTCTTAAAGCATTTCTGAAGTTGTTTTTGCTTGCATATGAAGTTGTAGGTAGTCAGGGCCACCAGCTTTTGAGTCTGTACCTGACATGTTGAAACCAC
>NZ_JBIWDH010000060.1:0-11815 GCF_044761885.1 Lysinibacillus sp. NPDC097231
CAATTACGATACGTGAGTTTTCACTTTTTTTCTATACTTCAATGTAAATTTATTGAATTTTTATATGGTCAACCCCAAGTTATGGTGAAGAGCCATGTATTTGTCATTATTGCCGATATTAACGAGCACGATGGTCGTCTTTTAGAAGTAGAGCTAAATAAAGATACTCCAAATGCTAGATTTGTACACGTAAATGTAACCGATTACAAAAGTGTTGAACGTGTCATTAAAGATGTATTCGAGGAATTTCATAGATTAGATTATTTATTCAATAATGCTGGTATAGCTATGTATGGTGAAGTTTATGATATGTCGATTGACGAATGGAAGGAAATCGTGGATATCAATTTATGGGGTGTCGTGTTTGGTACTCAAGTTGGTTATCAAATCATGAAAGATCAAGGATTTGGACATATCGTCAATACGTCATCAGCGGCGGGGTTAGGGCCATCTCCTATATCTGCGGCATACTCCACTACCAAGCATGCAGTTGTGGGCCTAACCACATCACTACACTATGAAGCTGAGGAATTTGGCATCAAAGTAAGCACCTTATGTCCAACCTTTGTGGATACACCTATTTTTGATAAAGCGAAAGCCATTAATATTGATAAATCGGCAATGTCCAAACAATTGAAAAAGCAAAAGATGATGTCTCCGCAGCAACTAGCAAAACTCACAATTGAAGGGGTACACAAAAATAAGCCTATTATTTGCCCAATGCCCATGCGTAAAACAATTGATGTCATCTTTATCATCTTCCCATTTTTACACAAGGCATTAATGAGAATGGTCTGTAAAGTAAGTCGAAAAGCTCGATTAACCTAAAACATTACAGGTAAAAAACCGCTATGGGCCGAGGATGGTGAATATGAAGGCGTATGGCTCTTTTGCTAATTCTCAGGAGTCTTTGCGGCTTTTTACCTTTATATACGAATTGATTTCCCCCTAAAAAAACATTTACTAAAGAGCTATTTAAACTTCATTTTTCTTAAAAATACCTATGAGTAGTACAATAAGACCTATGATAAACATCAATGGAAATAAATACATCATCAGAAGAGCTGCCCAACTATTTCTAACCATAATCCCATAAATTACGCCAATCAAAAAAGATAAGAATGGTGCGATCGCAAGCATGATAGTGAAACCCCAAATGATGTATCTTCCTTTCTTCGACTTTCCTTCACTTAATTGGAATGCTGCTATTAAACCTACTAAAACAATTAGTATTGCAATGACAATCGCCATTTCAAATCACCCCCTTTCTTTTCTTCTACAATATGCGTTATTCGTTTAATGATATAGTCACATATACACTGAAAACTAATGAAAGAATTGATGTTGTTTAATCTAAAAAAACCACAACCAAATAAAGCTGTAGTTGTGGGTTTAAAAATCTATTTTAGATGACGTTTTGTAATATTATACCATCACTCATTTTAATGATGCGATCTGTGTAAGTAAGCATCTCTTCATCGTGTGTCACCATTAGAGTAGTAATGTTTAAGGTTTTAGTCAGATCTCTAATTAATAACATAACCTCTTTTGATCTTTGCGAGTCTAAACTTGCTGTAGGCTCATCCGCGAATAGAACTTTCGGTTTATGAATGATAGCCCGGGCAATTGCAATACGTTGCTTCTCCCCTCCTGACAATGAAGAAGGATACGCATTTTTTCGATGGTCCATCCCTATTAATTTTAGAATACGATTAACTTCATTTTTTTGTTCCTGCTTCTTTAATTTTGATTCAGAAACATCTAGCATTAGTTGCAGCTGCTCCTCAACTGTAAGAAAAGGTACAAGGTGTGCAAACTGAAAGACAAAACCAAATTTACTGGCTCTTACTTTTCGAACCTGTTCAGAACTCATAGCAGTCATATTTTTCTCCTCAAATAAGACTCGCCCATCTGATGCAGGCTGGAGCCCCGCGGCAATTGTCAGAAGCGTACTTTTACCGGAGCCAGATGCACCTACCAATGCTGTGATTTCCCCTTCCTTTAGAGAAAGATTGACTCCTTTTAAAATTTCCTCCTCGACTTCGCCATTAGTAAATGTTTTTCTCACTTCATCAATGGTAAACAATGTCATATTTTACGCCTCCCCTTGCTGTATTGCTTGTAATGGTTCGATTTTTTTTATCTGTAATCCTGAGAGTGTGGCCCCGATAAATCCGATTATGAGGAATACGATCGATAATTGAGTAGTTGTTTCCATCGTTAAACTAAATGGCATTCCTTTTGGAGCAATTATATTAAAAGCCTGGCTTAAAGTTACTGACAAAACAAGTGAAATAACTGTAATAATGACCATCTGTGTCCATATCATGTTGAACAATTTGCTTGTTTTCAAACCAATGGCCTTAAGAATTCCGTATAAAGCAATTTTTTGAACATTCATCATATAAAAGAAGATAGCAAAAAGCATTCCGCTAATGACTATTAAAAACCATACAATCATATTTAAAGACATTTGTTCTGCATTATAGCTTGGAATGGTATTGAGAAATTCTTTATTTGAGAACGAATGTAATCCCGTATATTCTTTTGAAGAATCGCCATTTGGTACAAAAATCAGCTGCATTTCATCAACACGGTAAATTTCTTGATAATCCTCTTTATTAATATAAGCGACTGGCGCATGACTATATTTCTTTTGATCAACAAACCCTTTGACCATAAATTTGCCACTAAATTGATTATTCTTTAAAACATCTCCAACTTTAATTCCTTTTTCTTTTAAAGAGCTATCTAAAATAACTTCCTCATGTTTTACATTTGCAAATAATGTTGAATCCGTTGCGGTAGTAAAGGCAACGCTTTGCTGCTTATTGTCCTTATCATTTAAAAAGCCCATTTGAAGTGAAAAAGCTACAGCATTCTTTTCTTTGCTCAATATTTCTTCTTGAATTCTGCTATCTATTCTTGAAAGATTATACGTTTGATCTGCATCTTCATTCATATAAAATTGCCCTTGTGGTAAATCTTTAATTAAGGCAGCATTGTCCTGTGATAATCCATTAGCCAAACCAGAAATAATAAAAGTCAAAAAACTAACAAGAAAGACAATTGATCCTAGTATCAAAAATCTTACTTTATTTTTCTTAATTTCTTTCCAGGCAAGATTCATAGTTAACTCCTCCATTCCTTTTTTCACCTTTAGCATAAAATCCTTAAATGAACGGAAGATGAACAAAATATTAAAATTTAAACTTATACAAAACAGTCTTATTGGAAGTTAATACACATCACTAATTGTTCATATACAATAAGAAGTTTAATTTAAATTGAGACTCCATTAAATACACGATGGACTGTTAACATCCACTTGGAGTACATTACGTTTCAAAAATCCTCCCATACTCCAAATTTTAAAAAAGAGGTGTTTAAATGATAAATTTTCATGAATTATGCAAAAACGTTGCTATGATTGCTAATGGTAAAGCATCTATAAAAAATGGGATTTGTTCCGTAGAACTAGATCGCCATTTTCATGTTATGATTCAGGATCGTCCAAGTCGTAGTGCATTACCAGCTGGTATAACATTTGAATCACTCGATATACATGGAAATGCACTCAATCTTGGAGAAGTAGCAGTCTTACAAGATGAATTACAGTCATTTGTTAAGGTGCTTGTCGAAAATAATTTAATAGTAAGTGCCATTCATAATCACTGGATTTTTATGAACCCAAACATCTTATATGTTCACTTTCAGTCAGTAGAATCTCCACTATCCTTTGCTCAAAAATTTGCACAGGCCTTTAGTGTTCTGAAGAAATAATGGACAATTAAAAAAAGATGACCTCGATACTGCTGGAGTCATCTTTTTTATGTTCATTGCTTTCGTGTAAGATTGTACTGCTCCAAATAGGCTTCCACAAATATCTCGATTCTTCTATATCTTTGTTTCATTTTTATTGGTCATTTAAAGAAATGACAGCCCTTTTTTGATATTTTGGAATTTCCTCTAACTTTGACTCGTACAAAATCACTTCTTTTACTAGAAATTTTGGAAGCTGAAAATCTTCTTCTAGCAATACTTCAAACGGAAATTTGCCGAATGCTTCATCCCATTTTCTTGCAACCGTTATATGTGGTATAAAAGGTTTCTTATCTAATTCAAAGCCAGCTTTCATACAATCAAGGTATACTATTTCTCTCAAGGAATTTAATTGATGAGACTCGAGCAGATCCACCCATAAAATCCTTGGATACTCTTTTCTTCCAAAAATATTGAATCTTTGAATCTTTAATTCGAATGGAGGAACATTCATAAGATTTTTTTTGGTTTCATCAATTACAAACTTTAATTCATCATCACCTGCTTGACCTAAAAAAGCTAATGTAATGTGATAATCTTCTTGGTGAACCCATCGTTTAAAATGGAAATCTGTTTTCATTTTTTCACATCTCTCTTTAAGAGCTGCTTTAATAACTGGAGGAAGTGGGACTGCAATAAAAAAATGTCTGTTCATGTTCTTACCTTCCCTATGCTTATAGTATGACTTCAATCTCCTACCTTTAAAGAAATGTGGGATCGTGCTTTTTATAATTGACCGTAATTTTTAAAAATATACAGAAAACATTTTTGAGGAGATCTTAGATAAAACATCATCATAATTATCCACAATGAAAAAACGATCTTCCCAGAGGAAAATCGCTTCAAATTAGTGTTTAGATACCGATAGTCTGGGTCAAACCGACAATCCAAACGAACACGATTTTCACTAGTGGTATTATAACACTAGCGGAAACTAAATCAAAGAAAAGGAATCTAAACCCGCAAAAAGCCTTGTGAAATCAAGGTTTTTCGTGGGTTTTCCGTTTTTTTAAGTCTGTATATAGCTTCGCAGGAACTATGTTTAGAGAATAGTACTAGCTATCCTCTTTTCTTGGTTTTAACATAGCGCAAGAATACTTTGCTTTAATGTAGGAGAGGTTCATACTTGATATTGAGGTCGCTCACAAAACCAAAGTGTACCAATCCACTTTTCCCCATCCTGTAAAATTTTTGACCCATGTAATGATTGCTGGTCAGGTATAGATGTACCCGGTTGGCAGTTTTCAAAAACTAATAACGTGCCAGTTGTCGGAGAAACTTCGATATTTAAATTCGGAAAATATGTTTCTCCCCCAGAGACAACATCATTCAAATAAAAGAGCGCAGTATATAACCGTTGACCTGAACGCTCAAGAAACGGTTTATATGCTTCTTGTGTTAAATCATAACAATCCAAATGAGCATCAAATTTCCCGCCTACTCCATAATGAGCTACCTGTAAAGTTTCTGCGTAATGAATTGGTTGCTCAACAATTTCTGCAATTTGCTTACAAACGCTTTGTACAACTTCATTATGATCATGGCTAAACCAAGCCAAATCTGAAACCCTTATTTGAGAAACTTCTAACCCTGATTGACCTACCACAGTTGCTGGTGTTAACTGACCACATGCCAAATTAATCAAAGATTGACAAGCTTCTGGAGAGATCAGTGAAGGATAGCACCCGATAAACGGTTGTTGATTCAGTAGCTGTGTGGGTTTTTGCATAGTAATTCATCTCCCAACATGGAAATTATTCAGTCAAGTTATTTATATGTATAGGACTTATTTTTTTATGCTTATCACTTTTCAAGCGTTAGCAGAATTTCGTAAGAAACACGTAGAACAAAGAAACATTTTAAAATTTAAATGGCAGTGGCATTTCTTTTTTTATTACATCCTGTAAATAGTTCCTTGACCGCATCATAGAAAAGGAAAAGGATGCTCCCATGGAGGGATAAACTGCATTTTCTCTGCTTCTGTATTCTTAATAACGCCAGTGCAAGTTCTTTAATCACAATTTGGGATTCAAAATGATGCTAAAGAAGTGATTGATAATTAGGTTGTTATAACAACAAACTATATTGAATACTTAAGTTAATAAACAGGGTAGCATAGTTATTTTTGCGATCCCTGTTTTTTGTTGTCTATATACATAAACCAATGCAATGCAGGTGCATATTTCATTTCGTGGAGCATAATCTGCAATGAGATCAAAAAAAGAAGGGGTGAAGGTATTTGTCTTTTCCAAACATACCCAATATCACACCAGACATCACCATTACTAGAGAAGATGCTATAAATCTTATTTTAGCTTCTATCGCTATGGAAGAATTGGGATTGTCCCATATTATCAACGCAGAAGGCGAAAAAATCCAATTCGCGCTTGGCACACTTACAGGATCTACAGGACCTGCTTCATTAAGTGATATCCTTACTGTCAATACAGATGTACGCAATACTTTGAATACGATTATTAAGAAAGAACTTTTATTAAATAACAAACTAGAAACCATTTTAAGTGCACCGACATTAGCTGGTCCGACTGGTCCAACTGGTCCGACTGGTCCTGGTGCAGGAGTAACCGGGGCTACTGGGGCTACTGGGGCTACTGGGGCTACTGGGGCTACTGGGACAACTGGGGCTACTGGGACAACTGGGGCTACCGGCGCGACTGGTCCGACTGGTCCGACTGGTCCGACTGGTGTAGGAATAACTGGGGCTACCGGGGCGACTAGTGCAGGAGTAACTGGGGCTACTGGGGCCACTGGGGCTACCGGCGCTACTAGTACAGGAGTAACCGGGGCTACTGGTCCGACTGGGGCTACTGGTCCTGGTGCAGGGGTAACTGGGGCTACTGGGGCTACTGGGGCTACTGGAGTTGGAACCCCGGGTCCTCCTGGTGTTCCTGGTATTCCTGGTATTCCTGGTGCTGCTGGTGCGACCGGGTCGACTGGAGCTACTGGGGCTACTGGGGCCGGGGGAGTAGAAGTTATTATCCCAATTGCATCAGGTACACCAGTTTCGTTAGTAACAGCTTTGTTTGGGGCAGTAGGAACTCAGGGGGTTATTGGATTTGGTACTAATGGTACAGTGTCTGCTGTCATAGGAGGTACAATTGACATCGAAGGTGGACCGAGTTTACTTATAAACGAGGCATTCTCCATGCCACGAGATGGTACTCTGACTTCCTTATCGGCATATTTTAGTACAACAGCAGCTCTTATACTATCAGGTGTTACTACTATTACTGCTAGGGTGTACACGTCCCTAACACCAGATAATATCTTTAACGAAGTTGCTTCTGTTGTGTTAGCGCCAACCTTAGGACCTGGAATAATTAATATAGGTACTATTTCTAATGCAACTACAGTATTACCAAGTATACCTTTGACAGCAGGAACCCGTGTATTAACCGTATTTACTGCTGAGACAGATGGTTTGGATATTGGAACAATTGTTACTGGTTATGCAAGTGCAGGGTTAGGTATTCGCTAAACATTTCATAAAGTCAAACAGCTTATTAATTAAAATGATAGGCTGTTTTCTTATTTTAGAATACAAAAATGGTTGGTACTTATATCATTTCGCACAAGTAGAGCAACCAGTGTTTGTTCACACTACGTCAGGCTAAGAGGGAACTGCCATTAGCAGGTCTCAGAAACGTCCCCCGTCCCAGTCGGCTAATAAAGCCAGAAGCCAGTATGATCCCTCATCGAAATTCCTATCTGGCGTGCACTCCATCAGATAATGAGGTCGTTGACGGCCAAGTATTAAGTGGCCAATGAACAATAAGATGATTCGGTTAAACCTATTTTTACAACTAGGAAGAACGAATTCCTTCAAAAGCGTTTAATATTAATTGTTGTACATATGATTCATCTAATGTTTCGCCTGTCACCAGTAATCGATAGAAGATTGGACCGTAAATTAAATCAATACATATATCAATATCAATACTTTTTTTCAATTCACCACGTTGAATTCCTTTTTCCAAAAGACTCCTTGCTTCAAGTCGGCGGGGATGGAAATATCGAGTACGATAGGCATCTGCCAATCCCGAATCAAACTGTCCTTCACCCAATAGCTGTGTAATTATGGTTCCCTCCCGACTTGTCAAAAACATAGTTAAATTTGTGGCGTGAATTAGAATATCATTGTACGCCGAACCAGTATCAGGCACAGGCAATCTTTCAGAGGCAGCATAAAGGAAACCATCCATCACTACTGCAGCCTTGTTTGGCCACCATTTATAAATAGTTGCTTTGCTAACTTGGGCATATTCTGCGATTTTATCAACTGTGACAGCCTGAAACCCATTTTCCAACAATAAATCATAAGATGCGGAAAGGATTGACTTTTGTGCTTCTAAATTACGTGGTCTGCCTCTTTTTCCATTCATCATAAATACCACCTTTCTTCCGAAATTAATAAACTGTATGTTCAGTATATCAATTAAATAAAAAAACGGAAAGTTGAAATTGCCTATTTACAAAACTATACGTTCAGTATATTATATGGTTAATGATTTTATATACTAAACGTACAGTATTTTAAAATAAAAATAATTAACTAACTTAGGGAGGGAAACTACACAACGTATTATTAACAGTAAAGCATTATATTTCACATACAAGGAGTTGTACAAAATGACTGATATAAAGAAACAAACAATCGAAAAAAATATTCCTTCTTGGTTAACCATTCTTTTGGCTACCTCATGCGGTATCATTGTAGCTAATTTATATTACGCGCAGCCATTAGTTGGGGTAATTAGCTCATCAATCGGGTTGTCAGCAAACAGTTCTGGCTTAATCGTTACGTTAACGCAAATCGGTTACGTTGTCGGTTTACTATTTATCGTGCCTTTAGGAGATATTCTTGAAAATCGGAAGCTAATTGTCTCATCTTTACTTATGACGGCAGTTGCCCTTGCAATTACAGCAATGACGAAACAAATTTTGCTGTTCTTAGTCTCTTTATTTGTCATAGGTTTAGGTTCGGTAGCTACGCAAGTACTCGTACCTTTTGCATCATATCTTGCATCCGATTCTTCACGTGGCCGTGTTGTCGGCAATGTCATGAGCGGTTTGTTACTTGGAATCATGCTCTCACGTCCTTTGTCGAGCTTAGTTGCTGAGTTTCTTGGCTGGCATGCCATATTCATTTTGTCTGCTATAGCTATTATGGTTTTGGCTATTGTACTTTCGAAGGTGTTACCTAGAAGAAAGCCTTTAACCGATACACACTATATAGCTCTACTCGGTTCTATGTGGCATTTATTACGAACAACCCCGATTTTACGCCGTCGAGCTGCATATCATGCAGGTGTGTTTGCATCTTTTAGTTTGTTTTGGACAACAGTTCCACAACTGTTAACTAGCCCTGCCTTTCATTTTTCTCAGAAAGACGTTGCGTTATTCGCGCTTGTTGGAGTCGCTGGTGCAGTAGCCGCGCCTATTGCAGGACGAATTGCTGATCTTGGCATGACTAGACCTGCAACAGGAATAGCACTTTTTACTGTTGTCATTTCTCTTTTATTGCCGCTTATTATCCAGACTAGCTCACCTATTGGAATTGCTGTTCTCGTAGTTTCATCCTTATTATTAGATGCTGGGGTATCCGCAAATCTTGTGCTCAGCCAACGTGCGATTTTCTCGTTGAATCCCGAAGTTCGTAGTCGTCTAAATGGACTATTCATGGCAATTTTCTTTTTTGGTGGTGCAATTGGGTCAGCAATCGGGGGATGGGCCTATGCAATTGGAGGATGGAATACTGCATTATGGATCGGAATAATTCCGCCTATACTTTCCATTTTTTATTTTGCCATAGAAAAGCAGTAATTTTAAGATAGTTTTAAAGAACCTTTATCATTACTCAAAAAAAAAGCGAATTTGGAAGATATTAATTCCAAATTCGCTTTATTCTTAATCACATCAAACTAATATGCTTTATTTCTAAATTGATAAGTAAGCCAAAAAACACTCTTCCATTTTTGATATTTTTAAGTTTTATTATTTTTTTCATTTTTTTCCTCTTTCCCCAACTCTGTATACACGTGTATTCAATCAATGAGCAGTTTGTGGAGTTATTATCTGTTGGAAATTTATTAGGACCCCTGAAGAAGTGGTAACAATAGATATT
This sequence comes from Lysinibacillus sp. NPDC097231, assembly GCF_044761885.1. NCBI lineage: Bacteria > Bacillati > Bacillota > Bacilli > Caryophanales > Bacillaceae > Lysinibacillus > Lysinibacillus sp. NPDC097231. Next base: position 9,968 of record NZ_JBIWDH010000060.1, read on the forward strand.
TGAGATTTTTGGCATCCCGAGTGGTAAACTTCTCACCTGACAGTCTTCAAAAAATAATTTGAAGGCTTCTTCATCTGTAGTTACATATGAAGTTTTTGTAGTGATTCTTATCTCTTCTTCTGACAGCATTGTTCTCCTTTTACTCATTGCACACTACCCTCCGCACACTATTTGAATTGATTTTGTAGTGTAAAGGAAAACAAAAAGGACTCCACACAATTAAGTGTGAAGCCTTGATATGTAGCATTTTATTGCTAGTTTATGATACCGGTGGTCGGGGTCGAACCGACACTCCAAAGGAACACGATTTTGAGTCGTGCGCGTCTGCCAATTCCGCCACACCGGCATAATAGAGATAAAAAAAATCGGATAATCCGATTAAAAAATAAAATATGGAGGCGGCAACCGGATTTGAACCGGTGGTAAAGGTGTTGCAGACCTGTGCCTTACCACTTGGCTATGCCGCCTTACTTGGAGCGGAAGACGAGGTTCGAACTCGCGACCCCCACCTTGGCAAGGTGGTGTTCTACCACTGAACTACTTCCGCAAAAATGGCTGGGGTACTAGGATTCGAACCTAGGCATGACGGAATCAAAATCCGTTGCCTTACCGCTTGGCTATACCCCAACAATGGGGCGACTGATGGGAATCGAACCCACGAATGCCGGAACCACAATCCGGTGCGTTAACCACTTCGCCACAATCGCCATTGTTATATTATTTCTATTAATTTTATTATTGATGGGGCGACTGATGGGAATCGAACCCACGAATGCCGGAACCACAATCCGGTGCGTTAACCACTTCGCCACAATCGCCATAAAATTAATTGGCAGGGGCAGTAGGAATCGAACCCACACCAAAGGTTTTGGAGACCTCTATTCTACCGTTGAACTATGCCCCTATTACATTAAAACTGGTGGAGGGGGACGGATTCGAACCGCCGAACCCTAAGGAGCGGATTTACAGTCCGCCGCGTTTAGCCACTTCGCTACCCCTCCGGGAAAATCATGGTGCCGGCTATAGGAATCGAACCCATGACCTACTGATTACAAGTCAGTTGCTCTACCTGCTGAGCTAAACCGGCAAAAAAATATGGTGGGTCAGGACGGAATCGAACCGCCGACACTTAGAGCTTCAATCTAATGCTCTACCAACTGAGCTACTGACCCATATTTTTAAGAAATTAAATGGCGGTCCCGACCGGGATCGAACCGGCGATCTCCTGCGTGACAGGCAGGCATGTTAACCGCTACACCACGGGACCATTTTGGTTGCGGGGGCCGGATTTGAACCAACGACCTTCGGGTTATGAGCCCGACGAGCTACCACTGCTCCACCCCGCGATAATAAGGTGATTTATTTAAATAATGGTGGAGGATGACGGGCTCGAACCGCCGACCCTCTGCTTGTAAGGCAGATGCTCTCCCAGCTGAGCTAATCCTCCATCTGGGTATTAAATGGTGACCCCTACGGGATTCGAACCCGTGTTACCGCCGTGAAAGGGCGGTGTCTTAACCACTTGACCAAGGGGCCTACGTTTGGAATAAAATCGTTAAGTGCTGGCGGAGAGTAAGGGATTTGAACCCTTGAGACAGTGTTAACCGCCTACACGATTTCCAATCGTGCTCCTTCGGCCACTCGGACAACTCTCCAAGAATGGCTCCGAAGGCAGGACTCGAACCTGCGACAACCTGATTAACAGTCAGGTGCTACTACCAACTGAGCTACTTCGGAATAATTTTATACTATAGCCTAGCGACGTCCTACTCTCACAGGGGGAAGCCCCCAACTACCATCGGCGCTAAAGAGCTTAACTTCCGTGTTCGGTATGGGAACGGGTGTGAC
>NZ_JBIWDH010000061.1:0-11751 GCF_044761885.1 Lysinibacillus sp. NPDC097231
CTAGAAAAGACTATGTAAAAACTGTGATAAAAAAATTTTTTATCACTCTTAAAAACGGGTCAAACCGTTGATATATCAACATTTATAGAGGGAGGGATAAGTTATGAACCCGTTTAGTCACATTGACCTTAGAGTAAATAAAATTTGCCATTCTATGAGGGTTTTTTTACCGCATTAGGCTTTTATCAAACATTCCATAGTGATAAGTGGAAGGTGTTTGCAGCCAATGGGAACCTTCCAAGTGTAGCCTATTTTGCCATCCCTGAGGATCCTTTGCATAAACCAAACGGCAATCTAGTTGGATTTTGGGTAGAAAATCGTGATGAAGTTGATAGACTTGCTACACTGATTAAAGAAATTGGCGGGAAAATTACCTCTGGACCTCAACAATTTCCCATTAGCCCTACTTACTATGCAGTTTATTTTGAAGATCCTTGTGGAAATCAATATGAAATAAGACACATGGATCAAGACCGGCAAATGCGACTAGTTTCTTAGGATGATTAAACCTTTCAATTTCCCCAATTTCAGATACAATCGTGGCAGCGATTTTTTCTCCGATACCGGGAATTGATCGGATAATCTTAGATTCTTCAATATTTTTTGATAAAGCATCTATCTCATTTTCAAGCATGGATAGATGTTTTTATATTCAAAGAGCATATTAATATACATATCTAAGCTTAGGGCAAGACTAGAATATAAAGCCTTCTGAAAAGGGTTTTGAGCTGCTGCAGTCATTAGCTTTTCAGCCTGTTTGTTTGCCCATTGTAAAGAACGAGAATTACAGAATTCTTTTATTTTAGTTGCTAATACTTCATTATTGGCTTTCAATATATCCTCTGAAGTAGGAAATGCATGTAGTATTTTCAAAGAAACATCCGAATATAAGTCTCCAAAAACATTGTAGTCTTTTATTTTCAATTCATTTATTCATTATAGTCTATAGAAACACTTTGAGGAAAGTAACTATAAAAGGGTCACCAGCTGGGAGGCGACCCTTAAATCGGAAATGTTAATATTCTCTATGCATGAAAGTAGCTCCGATAATAATTAGAAGTATAAATAGAACAACAATTAAGGCGAATTGTGAACCATTACCATAACCGCCACCGTAATAGCAGCCATTATTAATGCCACCAACATTTCCACCATAGTATCCCATAAAACACACCCCCTTTCTACAATATATAATATGTTAGCTGTAGAAAAGGAGTGGGGTGTTAAACCATTCAGCTATATAGGCATTAAAAAATTTATTTTGTGAGATAGGACAATAAAAAAGGGTCACTTGGGATAGGAGTGACCCTTAGTAAAAAGATTCGGAGGTGTAAGGCTAAATTAGCTTTACATTACTATTAATATGATGTGATAGCTATGTTTGTATAGTGAATTGCCTGTGAAATAGAATTAATAAAAAAAAGCCGCACCGTCGTCACACAATACATCTATTTTACTTTAGCTTTTAAACTGAAAATCAATCTTCCTATTGCCATACTTAAAACTAAAATGATAATCGAAATAATAAAGCCTATTGTCCAATTATCTGGACTATTCATTAACATGATTACGATGAGAACAATAACAGATGTTCCAAGTATAAATAAAGGTACTCTTAAACCTGGTTTGAAATTTTGTATGGCAATCATATCACTAGATAAAAAAATATTACTTATGGTTAAATAAGTTGCAGCTTCGACTAAATGAAATAAGGCAAAAGAATACAAAAAGAAAACAAGTATAGAAGTATTATAGTCAATCAATAACAACACAAGCGAAATGGGGATTCCGAATATCAAATTAACTATTATGCCAGCGATACCAACATGGAAGAACTGTTTGCTGTTTAATGATTCGGCCCTTTTTTCATGGATAGGCATGGGTGTTGAGAAAAATAAATAAAATGGCACCTGAACATAAAAAGGATTATCCTTACACTTATATTTTGCATAGACAATCCCATGTCCTACTTCATGTAACCAAATCACTAAATATAATGCACAATATCCTACTATAAAATATAAAAAAGTCATTCGTTCGCACTCTCTTTCTGTAATTTTTTCTCTATCCTTAAATTTAGTGTATAGTAGAAAAATAGGAACAAAAAGTGCCGTAAATTTTACTTATTATTCACCTTTTAGGAGATAAATATTATGCATTATGAGCTTGAACTATTTCTGTTTTTCTCTCCACATACACGCCAAAAAACATGCATTGAGGAATTAGCGCAAATTTGGCATTGTTCTAATCGCTATGCTAAAAAAATTATTCAAAAACTTCAGCAACAAAATATCATTAAATGGGAAACGTCGAGAGGTCGAGGGAAAAAACCATTTCTTACTCTATTAACAACAAAAAATGACTGTATTTCTGAAATATTTAAAAGTTATTGGCTTAAGGAAAAATTTGATGAAGCTTATACTTTACTTGGTGAACATCAAATGTTGAACGACCCAACAATACAATTGTGGCTGCAACAGCAATATGGGATTCAGCATAAACCGAATACAGACATCGTATTTCGCTATCCACTTTATCACGCTAATTTAACACTAAATCCATTGCTAGCTGACACAAATTATGATGCGCATTTTATAAAACAACTTCATGAGACACTATTTAAAGAAAATGAAATAACTGGTGAAGTAGAGGGGAATTTAGTATTTCATTACGAAACAAATGACCATAAAAATTGGCGAATTATACTACGTAAAGGTGTTTTCTTCCATGACTTAAAACCAGTTCTAGCTTCAGATGTGAAGGACTCGTTGGAACGAATTAAACCCATAGCAAAACCATATTTTGATCTGGAAAAAATTGAAATTATACATAACTATGAATTGCTTTTAACTTTGTCTAAACCTTTCGCTGTTTTACCTGAATTATTAACTTCATTTCGTACGGTCATTCTACAAAAAGGTAAACCAGATGGAATGATTGGATGTGGTCCATTTATGATAAAAGAACATTCGAAATATCGTGTGCAGTTAAAAACTTTCGAACGATATTTTTTACCAAGACCATATATTGATGGTGTAGATGTCTTGTTTTCTAATAAAAATATAGACTTAGGAATTTCTTATTGTCCTTATCCGAATCACATTGATCAAAAAGAAATAAGAGTACAAAATAAAGAACTAGATTATATTGTTTTCAATAATAAATCTGGACCTATGCAATGCCCAAAAATGCGTAGAATGGTATACGATCTAATTGATGACGAAGCTTTCTCTGAATTTGAAAAAAGAGAAGAAGCTAATATATCCAATGATTTAATTTTAAAAATTGATATCCCAATGATTACAATTGGTTATCAACAAGTTAACATAAAAACAAATCACTTTGAAAAAGCACTTATTCTCAAAAAGCAATTGGCCTCTTATGGAATTTCCAGTCGTTTACAATGTATGGATTTACAACAAATTGAAATTCTAGATGAGGCTATCGATTTATACATCGGCAGTATGACAACCGGAAAGCACAATGTCATTTCAATCTTAAATACATTTTTAACTAAACCTAAAGCAATCCTCTCCTTTGTAAATGAAGAATTTAAACATAAATTGCTGGTAAATTTACAACAAATTTTCACAAGACAGTCTCGTGAAGCTTACGAAAACATATTTAAACAAATTGAAAATGAATTGATAGAAATGCACTGTTTGAAATTTTTAACAAGTAAGTATTATCATTTATATATCCGAGAAGATGTCACATATAAAAATCTTGAATTTGATGAACATGGATTTATTAAATATCAAAAAATATATGTGTAATAAAGTTAAAAAATCTCTCTTTAGACAATTATAGCCCCAAAAAAATCCATTCACAATCGAAAGAAAGTGCGTCTCTTGATGAAATAGAAACGCACTTCTCACATACATTATTCGTCTTTTATCAATATAAAAACACCACTAAAAATTAAAATTGTACCTAGCAAAACGTCATTCCAATTGTTTCACCTAACAATAACAACGTACAGCTAACACTATCGAATTTGTACTATAATTTTATAAACCGTGTAAAACAATTGAAAAAGTGCTCAAACAATCGAGTTCCTGGTCTAAATTAAATGCTTTTATTTATCAACGAGTCTTTTTCTACGCAATATTATGCTACTTTTATTTCACTATTACGCCAAATGGGTCACTGGGCTGGAAGTGACCCTTAACTTAACATAGGTAGGTTAATACAAATTTGGATAATAGAGTGATTAAACCATCTCTATTATCCAGATATGAATAAAAGAAATCACTTATTTCTTTCAAGCTCCTCGATGCGTTTTTCTAATTTCTTGATCTTCATGTCATTAAGAAGGGCAACGACTAAAGCTGCAATAGCAAAGGTAAAAACTACGTAAGTAACACCATTCATTAAGACACCACCTAATTTTTGTTAACTAAATTATAACATAAAAAAGCCACAGCGTTCGCACACGCTACAACTCAGATTTGAACGAGAATCAATTTACATTTAATGTTTCATATCATTTACATAGTGAGGAAAAGGTAAACCAATAATACACATTAGCAAAATTTATAAATAATAAGTTTGCTTAAATATGAGATAGAAGAGAAGGATCTGTAGGGTGGTTGAAACATGAAGAACACTTAGTAGAAAAGGTATAAATGTAAGTACAAAAAGAGTCTTGGGATAAAAGATAATAAAATTGTAGGTTTTTGTAGAGCTTTTCAAATGGCATATTTAATGCTGCTATTTACGATGTTGTTGATTGCGAGTCAGAAGCAACTATTCGGAGACGAGACGATTGAAGGATATAGTAGGTTAATTTCTCTCTATTTGAGAAGACTAAGTATATTTTTTGTATATATTTCGTTGTTTTCTTGATATCAAAAAGTTACTCCTTTTGTATCATTTTGTAAGAATGATACCGTTATGGATGTTGGAATAAATTATTAACTTTATTATACATAATATCCAAATCAATGTATGATATATATAGAATGTGAGGTGTGTTGTATGTATTTCTCGGATATACAATTTTATATGTTGATATTTGCTATTATTATTGCGATTCTGAGCTTCATTAAAGTTTATCAAATAAAAAAAGAGTATTTGATTAAGCATAGGGAACTAGAACTGGAATTTGAAAGAATCGAATTAGAGAGACAAAAAATAAAAGTAGAAGATCTAAATGGCGAAGTCTAAGAGAGTTGCTAAATGAAGCTATGGGTGCCAGGGTTCGGTCTTTATATAGTGAGTATGAGGAAAATCTGTATGTTTTGAGGGGAAGATTAGAGGGCAGAACCTACCACTCTTTTAAAAAATTACTTAAATATGTAAATTGTTATGACGATACTAAATGTATAGCATTCAATGGAAATATTAGGAGTGGTGTAATGAATGTTCAATTGGGGAGTAGTAATTACTTTAGTACATTAAAAAAAGATGAATCTAATGGTTTATCTGAGGATTTGTTTTTTGGAAACAAAAAAAAGAAAGCAACATACGAAATAAAAAAAGAGAATGGTTATGTACGCCATATAGTAACGAAAGAGAATGGTGAAAAAGTAATTGTTAGAGAAGTGAAATTATCAAAGAAGGAAGAGAAAGAAGATTCTTCTGGTGACATAAAAGATATGATTACACAAAAATTAGCAACTCAAATGTTAAAATCATTCGATGACAGACAGAATCAGCAGAAATTTCTCAGCACTGGCGTAGCTGGTCAAAAAGAAAAAGAACAACAAATTTCAAAATACACAACGAATATATAATAATTGGAGGTACAAAATGCGATTTCCAACTATAAGTAGTGATGCTTTAAAATTATTAGGTGTTGAAAATAAAGTAACACCTATGTCAATGCCGAGTTTTTCAGGAATAAATGCGATGCCAACAAAATCAGCTCCAGCGATGAGTGAAGAAAAATATAAGGAAGCAATTATTGCACAAGCAAAAAAAGATTTTGAAAATGATAAATTTGGTGGGCATAATAATTCTTCTTATAGGACTTTAAAGAAGAGTTTTGTATCTGTAGTATCACCTGATCGTAAAGGCTCGATAGCACAAATGTTAAGGCAATTACCATTCAGGCAGCATGGAAATGTGAGCTATTTAGAGATAAAGGATGCTAGGGGGAATATTACTTCTACCTATTCACCCCATAATGGTTGGCATGCAATCGGTACACGAGAAGAACATATTCGTGAAAGTGAATTTAATGCGATTTATACAGAAGCCTGGCGCTCATTCAAAGCAGCAAGTCAAAATAATCAAAGTCATATCAGCACATCCGGCGGCTCCATTGATGTGTCAGTTTAATGGAGCTTTTAAAAGTCCCCTAGAATCTTTTCTAGGGGACTTTATGTAATAGTACTATTCTCCCGCTTCTGAACGTAGCGAATGTAGGGGTAGTTCAAGGTTTAACTATTAATCCCAATAAGGAAGCAAAGCCAACAGCCTGTTCGGTTGAAACTTCACAACCATGCAAACTTTCTAACGTTACATTTAGTCTTTCAAATTTACATGTACTAATATCAATTCCTTTTAATGAAGTTTGAGAGAAATCAACTTCATTAATATTACTTTCATAAAATCTCACCTTACTAAGTGAGCAATCATAATAGTTCGCACCTTGTAGAGAGGTGTTATCAAATAGTACATTTTTTAAACGAGTCTCTGAAAAATTGCACAAATTGGCAATACAATTTTCAAATGAAACGTTTCCTAAGGTAGCCTCAGATAAATTTAGCCCCAATAATTTGCAGTTTTTGAAAGTGACCCTATGAATTATACCTTCACTTAGGTTGGAATTAGATAAATCGCAGTTTTCAAAAATGACATCAGTCAAATCAATTTTTCTAAAAGAAACATCGATAAATGTTACATTTTTAAAAATAACTTTAGAGACAACTAATTTTTCAATCACCTCTTTATTTATAATTGTATTAGCAATCATACAATTTGATAAATAGGGTTCTTCTTCATAAAAAATATCTTGAAAATTTGCGTTTTCCAGATTTGAGAGAACTTTTGGTAATTCAATTTTGAAACTTTGTGACATAATAGCACACCCTTCAAATGTCGTTATTTATGATCTATATGTAAATCTAATTGAAAAGCATTCGAAATATAAGACTTTTATTTTCAGTTGTAGTATGTACTAATAAGGAAAATGAAATTGTTCAGCAGGTGAGATTTTGTTGTAATAATGCCCAGAGCTTCACTTTAAGATGAGTCTAAAATGCAAGCAAGTTTGTAATGTATAGTGTGGAGCCAAAAAAAAATTTTAGAGGTGTCAAATGGAAAGTAAATTTGTAAAAGTTGAAGTCTTATTGCCAGAGGAATATATTGAACAAGTAAGAAATGAGTTAAATAAATTAGGAGTTTTAACAGTCGGTAATTATGACCATGTCGTTTCTTACACTGTCACAAAGGGGTATTGGAGACCTCTTGGCTGTACCTTTTGATGGAGAAATAGGGGAAATTTCATTCGGAACTGAGTGTAAGATGGAATTTAGATGTCTATATTCAAAAATAGAAGCAGTCATAAATGTTATAAATATCATTCATCCGTATGAAGAACCTATTATAAATGTATTTCCTTTATTAAACTAGAGGGCACGTTGAACTTTGCTGGAAAAATAATAATATTTCAATAAAAGAGGAGAGGAAAGTTTTGCTGAAAATTTTACAAATTGTTTTTACAATCATAGTAATCTCTCTCTCAGCTTATGGGCTTATCACAAAGAATTACCAGATGACCTTTTTAAATACACTCTTTTTAGGACTATTTATGTTAATTTGGGGAATTAGAGAATTTCAACAAGAGCGAAAAGTTTTTGGATGGCTACTAATCGTGTTATTTTTATTTTCAGTATTTGTGTCAGTTCAAAGTTTCGTATTGCTCTAAAGTGAACAATCGACAATTAAAGATTTTCCACAGTAAACGAGTCTTATCCTTGATGGTAAGGCTTTTTATTGTGCTGTGAAAACTGCTTCAAACAGCCTACATAAAAATGGCGTTGTATATGGCGTGATATGGCGGGGGGATTAAAGTATGGGATGAAAACGCCAAATATGCATTGAGATTACCGTCAAAAAATGGCGTTGTATGTGGCGGAGAATGGCGTATTCAAGTAAATATCAGATAAAAAGTTGCGGGAATAAAAGAAAGACCGCCAAAAAATTGGCGTGAATTTTCCATTGAAACACTATTGTTGGAAATGATAGGATATTATTAACTCGAGGGAAAGAAATATGCTATAGCAGAGTCCTAGTTTTTTCTAATTTTTTATTTTGTAATTTTTGTATAAACAAAATTTATCATTATAAGGAGGAAATTATGAAAAAATTCATTGCTATTCTGTCGTTGGTAGTTTTCTTAGGGTTCAATTTATCTACTTCTAGTATTAATGTAAACGCACAAGATTCTAATCCTTTAGTCGATTCTTCTCAGACTGCCATTAGTAACTGTGAACCTTGTGGTAAAAAAACTGAAACACCTGAATCTACAGGTACAAAGCAAGAACAAGCGCAAGCTGTAAATGTAGTAGAAAAATCAGATAAATTCAAAAATACTTCACAAACAATTAAAGATAATAATGGTAAAGTTAAACTATTAGGAGTTAATGTAGTTGAGGGTAGAAAACAAGCAACTGTAGCTTACAAAGTTGAAAATGCTAATGACGGCTTATCAGTTATAACATATTTTGTTGATTTTAGTTCTCAAGAAGTACCATTAGAACAAAAGATGTTCGCTAATGAAGTAATAAAAGGCGAATTAGTGAATATTACTTGGACGATGAATGACGAAGATTTCCTTAACGTAAACATAAATAAAGACGGTATGATTGAAGAAGGAAACAATGAGTACACATTAGATCAATACCTAACAAAACATGAGGAAAGCTTAACAAAAAGAGCCGGAGAAATTTCAACTATGTCAGTTTGTAGTTGGGCTGTTGGATTATTATGTGCTGCAGGTACGTCTTGGGCTTGTTACGGCTTATGTGGTGTAGCTGCGATCGTTAATGTTCTTGGTGGGGCTGGTTGTGCAATCGCTTGCGGAATTATTTTCGGCGGTGGAGGATGTATCGCTGCTGTTGAAACAATTTGCTAATAAACAAAAGGGAGGGTGGTAATATTGTTTGATACTACATTGGAAATGGCCATAGTCCTTGCGCTATTAACAATCTCTATCACTCTTATGTTAATGTATCTAAGAGAAGTTCGGAAAAATAAAAAAGATGATTAAGATAGAAAAACGATTCGAGTATGATTACCGAATCGTTTTTCTATTAACATCAAAGATAAGGAGAGAACTATTATCTCCTCAATCATTCGTACTTATACAAACTTTGCATCGAAAAGTCCGATTTGAGCAATGTTCTGTGCTTAAAAATTTCGCTGTAATTTAAAGATAAATGGTTCTCGATAAATCATGGAATCTACATAAGTACCTGTTTTAGTTAGCATCAACCTGTATCTTCTGACGAGAAACAACATTTGCAATCAGATGATGAAGTAGACGAGCTTGTTTGCTAAAAAAATATTGTTTTTTCAACAAACGGAGTAAGCTTATATAACAAGAAAAAATCATGAAGTAATTGTAAAATAGCGGTAAATGGCAAGGTGGGATTATATGGATGAAAAGATTATTTTTATTATTATTTTGATTCCCATATATGGTTTGATAATTTGGTCTTATGTTAATCCTGAAGAAAGTATAATGTTTGGTAAAAGGTGGATGTACAAAGAACAACCAGCGTTATCTGATACAGTTATCCGTTATACTAAATTTACATCAATGGTAGCTATGATCGGATTACCTGTCGTTGTCATAAGTTTCATCTTTGATATTTTCATTCTTAAATTTTCGTTGGTCATAATTATTTTTGTAGGGATAGTTGGGGCTCTTAAAATACTTACAGATGAAAAAGATTCCTAGATTAACGAGAGGGTTATTCAATCAAATTTTTGTCATTATAGAAGGCGAGGAAGCAAAAAAATGCTCCTCGCATTTTTGTATAACATTAAAACTTAGCTAACAAATTAGATAATATTCTATTGAAATTTGTTCCGAATTTTGAATTTACTTGATTGATTACATTTTTATCGCTTCCATATAGATCAGACGTTATTTTTGCGAAGGCTTTAGGGTTACGGATATTGAATGTTTTTTCATGCAGTTTAATCCAATGACTAATAATGTGCATTTGCTTTACCTCATCATTTTCTAGTGCTAACTCTTTTAATAAAATATCATTTTGTTCCATAAACTTATCAAATTCATCTTTTGATAAGCTTGGTAGGTCTAGAAATTCCTTTTCCCCCCAAACTTCTTTTATGGAAGAATAATTTGTAAAGCTAAGTTGATTCGCAATTTGTTCTTTGTCTTTAACTTCAGAAGGCATTTTATTTGCCAATGCTTTTTTAAATACTTCAAAATCCATATCTTTTTCTCCTTTCAGAATCGAATCTATCAAGGTAATCATACTTTCAAGTCCTTCTTTCTTATGCATCAAGAGAGTACGTTGTCTAGATAGGTTTGTTTGATAATCAGAAGTAGGATCATTTAGTAATAACTTTATTTCTTTCAAAGAGAATCCCAATTCCTTATAGAGTAGAATTTGCTGTAGCTTAATTAGCGCCTCTGAATCATATTGACGATATCCTGATATCGTATGATTTGAAGGCTTCAAAAGATCAATCTTATCATAATATTGCAACGTTCTAACTGTTACACCGGTTAAATTCGAAATTTCTTTGATTGTTTTCACTAAGAATCACCCCTGATATCTAGAATATAAAGTATTACGTTACGTAGTAGTCAACTACAAAAAATAAATATATAGACATTTTATTTTAAATTAGTGAGAAGAGCGATTCAAATGAAGGCATTATCGAGTTGCTTCCTTTGCGAGAGTGGCATGTGTTAATGATATTTTATCGATGTCAAAAGGAATCTTTGATCTGAATGAAAGATGCTTCAAATCTTTTTCCATCGATTTCGTTGTTGTATAAATTTTGTATGGTACGCTACTTTTGAATGAAGAGATAGGGTCAAATACAAAAATCCCCTTCAGGTAAAATTAAAGGGGATAATATCAATCACTTTCGAGTCGGTCTTTTATAGCTATTCATGTATTACAATCAGCTTCTGTTTTTAGCTTTTTTCAGTTTCATCTTTTTTGTGTCTAAGTAGCAATGCCATGAATAAAAAACTTGCTACCCAAAAGGAAAAGAAAAAGTTTTCAAGCAAAGCCCAATTACCATTTCTGAAATAATTCCAAACTGTTGTAAATAAAAACAGTGTTACAAAGAAAGCGATATATAAGCATTTTCCGAATGTAGTCAATTAAAGCACCTCTAATACACAATTTATGTAAATTATAGTATAAAACATTGCATCACTCTTAAGCTGAGACGGTCAACCAACTCCGCAGCCTAAAAGTGTGTACAATACACTTTATATTAGTGTGTGTAAATTATGGTTACTTATACATTAAAAAAAGCCGCAGCGTTCTCACACGCTACAGCTCAGAATTGGTTCATGCCTTTTTATGGCTTTTATATCATAGGGAGCAAAACTATGTTAAAAGAGAAAACATACTAAATCGTTACCAGCTAGACAAGGCAATACGCATTTTTTCGCCAAGAATCACTTTTAATTATTTAACATACATAATTACACTAGCGTCGCATTAAAATAATTCAACACCTTATATAAAACTGAATTTTCTGCAATATTATTTAAGCACAAAAAAAGCCTTTATAATGGTTGGG
>NZ_JBIWDH010000062.1:0-10254 GCF_044761885.1 Lysinibacillus sp. NPDC097231
CAACCATTATAAAGGCTTTTTTTGTGCTTAAATAATATTGCAGAAAATTCAGTTTTATATAAGGTGTTGAATTATTTTAATGCGACGCTAGTGAATGTATATCAAAAATGAACTATACCTATTCACCATAAATAGACGGTAAAATTAAACAGTGATGTGATTATACATCTGTCGTTACTATGTTATGTTTAGTATTTAAAAGCATTTATTGCTACTGTCGCTTCACTTTCTCACAGACAAAACCCTGTTGCTGAGAGTTATCAATTTATCACCATAAATTAACGGATGCAAGAAGATACACGCTAAGTGCAATAGTTGATTGGAGTGGAGACTGTCGACTCCTTGGGGATCATAGCGTCACAGATGAGACCCTGAAGCGGCTCATCGGACGCCCCCAGGAAAGCGACCAGTCGGAAAGGAAATCAACCCCTATTTTTGCTAAAAAGTCATACTTTATTTAACAGGTCACTTTAATTTCAATGACATTATAGTTTTTCAACAAATTAAATGTCACTCTCGGGTGACATTTTTTATTGTTATACGTCCATACTTAAAAGGAATTATGCTTTTTGGGAGAATCAATTCAGCGAAAAATTCTTTATACCATTATAATAACTGAGTCTTTCGTTTGATTTTTCAATACCGAAAGAAGTAGTATGGAGTTGTAACAAGGGATATATTACATACCCCTTATATTATATTAATGTAGTAATTCCAGAGGAGGAATTCATGATGAATTATCAAAATATTACGGTTGCAGGTAGCGGCGTACTTGGCAGTCAAATTGCTTATCAATCAGCTTTCAAAGGTTTTAACGTAACGGTTTACGATATTAATGATGAAGCCTTAAAAAATGCACAAGATCGTATTACAAAATTAAAACCTTTATACCAACAAGATTTAGGTGCAACACAAGAAGAAGTTGATGCTGCATATGCACGTCTAACATTTAACAGCGATTTAGCAGAAGCGGTTGCCAATGCTGATCTTGTAATTGAAGCGATCCCTGAGGTTGTAAAAATCAAAACAGAATTTTACACAAGCCTAGGAAAAGTTGCTCCTGAAAAAACAATCTTTGCTACAAACTCATCTACTTTATTACCAAGCCAATTTGCTGAAGCAACTGGCCGCCCAGAGAAGTTTTTAGCGCTGCATTTCGCTAATACAATTTGGAAAAACAACACAGCTGAAATTATGAAACACCCTGGCACTGATATGAAGGTGTTCGATGAAGTCGTAGAATTTGCACGCGCAATCGGCATGGTGCCCCTTCCATTATATAAAGAACAACCAGGTTATATTTTAAATACATTACTAGTGCCATTTTTAGATGCTGCTGAATCATTATTAGTGAAAGAGGTAGCAGATCCAGAAACAATCGATAAAACTTGGATGATTGGTACTGGCGCTCCACTAGGTCCATTCGCCATCTTAGACATTGTCGGCATTAACACTGCTTTCAATATTGTTGAAGCGAAAGCCGCTGCTTCTGGCGATGAAAACATGAAAAAACTAGCTAACCTCTTAAAAACAGAGTATATCGACAAAGGCAAATTAGGCCGCGCAACAGGCGAGGGCTTCTACAAATATCCAAACCCAAGCTTCGCAAAACCTGATTTCTTAAAAGGTTAATCCATCAATAAAACGCTGCACATAGTATTTTGCTATGTGCAGCGTTTTTTATTTTTTCATGGCTTCAGCACCGGTTTGCAATTCGAACTGGGTAGGCGGCGGAAGTGATCTGGTAGACCAAAGATGTGATCTGCTATCAATTCGAACTACCCCGGTCTACCTAAAATATAATCAGGATACGACGAAACACTCAAGCCAAAGAAGTTTATCAGGTTCCAACTCGAGCCACTTAGGTGTTTGTTCACGAGAAAAAATCCCAAAAGCTGTGCTCCCTCGAAAATGTTGATCTGTACTAACATTTTCGAGGTATTTTTTATTTTCGCTTCATTTCGCTCTTAGTAGTATTCCCTTTATTAATTGTACTTCCCTTGCATATTTTCAGTATAATAACAGTAAGAAATGTTTACATTTGGAACCTTAGATATTTGGCTAAAACTTATTTAAATAGAAAGGATTTGAATAAGAAGATGGAGATTCTAATTCCAATTGGGATAGGTTTTTTCGCTAATATGTTAATATTCGGGATAAGTATGCTAGTCGTCAAAAATAAAAGTAAAGCAACCAAGCTAACACTTATTTTCTTCGGAATCATTCTTCTTCTGTCGTTTATAATCGGTAGTTGGTCAGGAATGGGCTTATTCATTATAAGCTTAGGAATGTTACTAGTACCTATATGCCTGTATTTATATATTTACATTGGACGTAGCTTTATTCAAAAAAGCTTTTGAAGGATTAATTTCTTCAAAGGCTTTTCCTTTAGTGGAATGTCAACGTAAGGTGCTTTTATTCCAGCAATTGCTTGCCCTTATTGAAGAAACAAAACCATATAATCCTCATCACAATATTGCTGCCCTATTTTTAATGCCCTCTTCTCTGTCCCAAAAACCTCAAACCCTAAAGAAACATACAGTCTTTTGGCTGAAGCATTCGTTGACACAACCGTTAAATTAAGCTGTTCAACTCCCACAAGCTCCTTAGCCTTATTAATCGCTTCCACCATCAATTGTTTGCCAATGCCCTGTCCACGCTTTTTCGGACTAACATAAACAGCAAAGATGTTCGCTTTATGCATTAACTTCAGTTTACCTTCTTGAACCAGCGTCGCAACGCCCACTAATTCTTCATGATCAAATATCCCTAACGTATAGGAGCCCTGTGCCTCAAATCTGCTTGCAAACAGCTCAAGCGGAAAATCCTTCTCCTCCTCAAAGCTAGAACCAAAGGCCTCAGGATTAAGTTGTAACCCTTCTAATCTGAAATCACGATATATTTCAGCATCTGCAGCTGTCAAAACTCTAATTTCCATCCATTTTCCTCCTATGACACTTTTCAATTTTATCGACAATGATTAATAATATTTTATGTACTTTCACAAGACAGTTTCCTAAAATGGGAATAACAGCAATAAAGGAGAATTTACGATGAAATCTAACAGTATGGCGAAACATTTTCATACATTACAGGAGCAACGTACTCACTACATGCCTTCTATTCATGCACTATCACAGGAAGAACTATGGCATCGTAAAGAGGATGGAAAATGGTCGATTGGTGAACACCTTTATCACCTTTATTTAATCCTGAAAATGCTCAAAACGGCAACAAAATGTTCCCTACTTCTCACCCCTTACGCGAAAATGCGAAGAAACAAACCTTACGCCACTGAAATACATGATATTTACGAGGAATATAAAAACAAAAAAGGACGAGGCATAAGAGCTCCAGGAATATTAGTGCCTCCTAATAAAATACGATTTATGTTAAACAGTAAGGAAATCGAACAATTACTTTTAAATGACACAATCGCGCTGCAAAAGTTGGTGGAAAATATTGAGGAGGATGTCGCTGGGCATATTATCTTTCCAGATCCTATCGCCCATTATCCAAACCTAATTCAAGCTATTCAGTTGCTTGCAATTCATGAAAAGCATCATTTTGGGATTATAGAGGTAGCGATAAACCCTAGTGTATGTTGAATGGTTAACCCATTAAGCCATAAAAAGTGACCTAAAAAAAATGTTGAACAAGACTTTTTTGGTCACTCTTTCACAGGGCACCAACCACAATCTCTCCCAAATTGTTTAGACTTTAAGTATTGCTTAATAACATTTAATACCACTATATCTTCTTCCACTTCGCATTACGCCCTAATCCTTCAGGCATAATGATTTTCTTTTCCTTCAATTCATTTAATACGCGATTAATTGTTGCTTCACTCACATCTGGACAGGCATTACGGATATCTGCCTTTGTGAAATAGCCTAATTTCTTTTCAATAAATGTATGAATACGTTGGCTTTTACTGCCCGTTTGTGACTCAATCATTCCAACACAACTTTCTAAATCCTTATAGGCCGCTATAAATGTGCCTAATAAATAATTCACCCATGGGAAAATATCATTTATATTCTCATGCCAGCCAATGGAGGATTCTCTTAATGTCTCATAATAATCTTCTTTTGAGTCCTCAATAATTTTCTCAAGACTGATATAGCGGCCGACTTCAAATCCAGATTGATATAACAACAGTAGCGTTAACAAACGTGCCATACGACCATTTCCATCATTAAATGGATGCACGGATAAAAAGTCTAAGATAAATACACTAATTAAAAGAAGCGGCTCTACATCTGATTTCGAAATTCTTTCACGCAATTCTTCACATAATTGTGCCATAGCAGTTGGCGTCTCAAATGCTGATACTGGCTCAAATCGAATCCGCCTTGTTCCATCCGAAAATGTCTCGCTAATGACATTATCAACATTTTTCCATCGTCCACCTTCAATACCGATGTATCTATACATTTCTTTATGCAATTGTAAAATGACATTCTCTCTTACTGGAATAGCATCAAATGAAGAATGAATTAATTGCAAAACATCACGGTAACCAGCAATCTCCCCTTCAGAACGATCTTGAAGATTTATATCATTTTCCATGATACTTTTTAAGCGCTGATCTGTAATAACAATTCCTTCAATCGCATTAGAGGCCTTTGTTGACTGAATAATAGCCACGTCTTTTAACGTATTTAAAATTTGAGGAGCTTGCTGCTTATATAACTCCTGTTTCCCTTTATATTCATTAATTTTCGCAATTAAGTTCACCGTCTTCATAGGCATCATCAGTTGTTTTAGCTGTTCATAATTATATATTCTCATCATTTACCTCGCTTTTGATTATATTCATTAGTCATTAAATATATTCATTTCAAATAAAAATGAGTATGTTTTAATTATATGATATAGTTTTTGAATGTATTTCATAATAAAATAAACATACTCATTTAACAATTGAATGAGTATGTTTATTTATTAATCACTTTCCTTATCCGAAGTAAATGGCCAATAATGGTTATCTATTTTTTTCATATGTACATTTATTAAAACCACACATTTCACTGTGGTAAAGTCACGGAAATGTGCGGTCTAGTTATTCACTATTCTTCAAATAAATCTATTGGCGTGTTTTTCATAAATTCTTTCACTTCTTGAATACCAGGGAGATCACTTTCCACAAGCTCCAACCCTATAATTTTTGCTAGTGGTTGAAGAATAAGTCTTAACTCTTTAGAGACGAATATTTTACTCGGTCTTATCTCTATGTTTTGTAAATATGCCCATAAAACCCCTTGTGCAATTTGTGGAGTTTTAGGCATAGGGAACATTTCGTGTTCAATAACCAAATTACTTCCCCGTTCAACAAGCATGCCAACAATTGGATAAACAGTGCGGTCCGTTTGTTCAATTTCTACGCCAAAAGGCAAGTATAATAAATCATATTCTAATTGTAACGCGCTTTTTGGCTTTTTCTTATATTGTGCTTTTTCAAACATTGAAATTTCCTCGTAACACTCATACGTTGGCTTTGACATCTGAATTTGCAAAAGATAGATTTCTTGTAAATCCCCATCCTTTTGCACTTTAAAAACTGGATATTGATGTGCAGCTACCTGAGGATATTCCCATCCTGCCTTCCGCAGTTCTGTAATATTAATCATCGTATTTACAACTTCTATTAAAAGTTCTACCTCTGGAAAGCTTGGTATTTCAGGATGCGTTCCCGCCAGATAGCTGCGGAATTGAATCCAGTTCTTCTTCCCTCTATACGACAGCCCACAATCCTTAATTAGCTGATAATCTGCTGAATCTAATTCTTCTCTATCAACATAATTCACAGTTAAAGCATTTAAACTATAGGAAAAATCACTCGGTAAATTTTTCTCAAAAAGAATTTTCGCTAAACTATCATAGCCATACTCCATATCAAAAATCATTAATCCAAACTCTTCACCAGCCGCTCCCATAACAGAGACAAGAACTTTATAATCTTCAAAGTCAATCATAACGATTTCATCATCCCTTAAATATTGCCACGGCTTTAATTTTTTAAGATCATTAGCAAGCCCCAATAATGAAAGATAATCTGGCTCCAGGCTTTCTAGTAAATCTAAATAACTCTCTCCCCCTTCACCCTCAAGTATCCGTTCAGTAATTTCCTCCACATTAATCTCGTTTAATTTACCTGTATGAATATTACCTACTCCAGCAATACATATAGGTGTTTCAAAGTTCATCGGTAAATCCACATAGCTCTCTAATCGAACAGTAAATGATTCACTGGTATCAATAACTTGTGCAATGGTCTCATCACCAGGTTTTAGAAACCATTCAGCGAGCAACTCCTCCTCAGAATCATAATCCGTGTCATTTTCAGGTACAAAATATATCTTTTCTTTAGATACTCGTCCATCTTTTTTAACAATTTCAAAATCAGAAAAATTTGAAACGCCCACATCAAAGCTTATTAGTATAACCTCATCTAGCAAAGAAAAACTACTTTTCTCCGGAAACAAAAACTTTCGATAAATCTCTGGTTTTTTCTTACTTTCAACATGCAACTGTATCATTGTTTTACCCTCCTAATTCTACTTGTTAAAACAATACTGATGAGGTCTGACTTAATCTGCATTCATCATGTACAAAAAGTTATACTTCACATTTACATTTTCTAGTTACTTTATTGCTTGTCTATCTTCATTTCGTTTAGCCACTCCGTCATTCTGCTCTTAGCATAATCCTGTTCAAAGTCGTACCAATGCTTTTCGATGCCTAATTCACAAATTTTTTCCTTAAAAAATCGAAATGGCTTATTTCCGTTAAGTACGTTGATTAAATGAATCGTCATCGAATCTGGTTGCTTTTTAGCAAAGCTGACCATGACATCATACATTTCAGACGAAGAAACGCTTGGAATCAACTCTAAATCCGCTGCCACCCCTTCATCATCCCAATCAATCTCAGTCTCGCCAGTTAAAGTTTCTGGCGCATCCAAAAGAATTTCACCTGTGCGACGGTTTAACACATACGACATTTCATTATTATTTCCATATAAAAATGCATCCACAAGTTCATCAAGTAATTTCAATTTTTTCACCTCATATAATCGCTACACACACCTTACACTTAATATTACCAAAGATGCCCGCCACGATTAATCGTGGCTGCGGGCTGTTCACTATTTCATTGAATAAATCGGAAAGTGCCACTTTTTAGAAGGATAGAATGCTTAAACTCAGCCGATAACTACATAAAAAAGAACCGAAAACATTCGATTCGGCATTTATTCAAACATTCCTATACTGAGCTCCCTACAAAATGATCCTATAGCGTCACGCTCTTCTTTTGGCATTGCTTCGTACTCAACCAGATAATGTTCTGAAAGGTCTTCTAGCTCCTGATAACTGACTTCTCTTGTCAGGACGATTCCATTGACCTCATTAGCCAACTGGTTTGCGACCACAATATCCGTAAACGCAAAGGCCTGTTCTTCATCATCCGTAAATGTAAGAAGGTCAATTTCCCCCTGGTAATAGCGATTATCTACTTGCACTATGTAATATCTAATTGAATCCATTATGCACCTCCCCAATTCATGATTTTAATTATTTCCTTTTCACAAAAAATCCATCCCTTAATTCTAAATTGAGTGGCAGGTGTGCTGTACAGCCTGCGCCCTTCAATAAAGGGATGAATACTCGTGATATAGTATCAAAACTCTAAGATTTCTAAAGTAACATTCGCAAAAACTTTTCAAAATTCACGCCTGCCTCGCGCGGAATTTGCTCCTTCGACGTAGCTTCAATCGATGCCGATAAAAACGTCTCCGCAAGCTTCATCGACTCGACTAAATCCTGCCCACGCATCATGCCACCCATGATGACGGATGCAAACAAATCACCTGTGCCTGAATAGCTCTCACCGTTATAGTCGCGGATGCTATAAAATGAACGATGTGCATCGACATACATATTACCAACATAACGCTTCTCCGCATCTGCTGACGGCGGATTCAAGCCGGTAATAATAACGTTCGCACCAGTTGCCTGCTGTAGCTGATGGCCCGCTTCCTCTAGCGCCTGAATATAATCTGAATCGTTTTGATAACTCTGTAGCTTGTCGTAGGACAAACCTGTAAGCAAGCAGCACTCTGTAATATTTGGCGTAATAATATCTGCACTTTTCACTAGCTCTTTCATACGATCAAGCAAGTCACCTGTAAACATTTTATAGACCTCGCCCAAATCGCCCATCACCGGATCGACAAGCAACGTCGTTTCACTCGTGTGAAACACGCTTAAAAATCGAAAGATGTTATCGATTTGCGCTCTTCCTGTCACAAAGCCTGTATGAATTCCATCAAAAGACGCACCAAGCTTACTCCACTCATCCACAAAGTAGTCCATCTTTGACGTTAAATCCTCACAATAAAAGCTCGGATACCCTGTTTGTGCTGTTAAAATCGCAGTTGGCAATGGTACCGCCTGAACACCCATCACTGACAGCACGGGCATCGCAGCCGTTAACGAGCACTTCCCAAAGGATGACATATCCTGAATTACAGCAACTTTCTTCATCATACTCTCCACCTAACTAATCCTGCTTATACTCTCCTCATCGTATCATAATTAGAAAGATGCGAAAATGCACACAACATATATTCGAGATGAAAAATTATATACGAAAAAACAATCTGACCCTTAATAATTTTATCAAATTGGCACTTTTACGATAGTCAGTCCTTTGCTAAAGTTAAAATTATCGAAAAACTCATTATAGCGAGGAAGATACAGATGCAAAATATACAAAGGCAATCCTATACAAAACCACGCACGAAAACATTTGATTTAGTGATTACATCCATTTTAGCGGCACTTGTTTTCGTCGCAACTATGTTCATCAATCTTAAACTACCATTCGGGCAAGGCGGGCTTATTCACTTAGGGACATCTATGCTATTCATCTCGGCGATTTTGTTTGGTCCTAAAAAAGGCGCACTTGCTGGAGCAATCGGGATGGGCTTATTCGATATCGTAGGTGGCTGGTTAATTTGGGCACCAACTACAATTATCTCCCGTGCATTACAAGGTGCCATCGTTGGGAAAATGGCTTGGTCTAAAGGACATACAGGCGACAATATTAAATTAAACATATTAGGAGCAGTTGCTTCAATGCCCGCAATGATGGCCGTATACTATATCGGGCAAGCAATTATGTTCAACAGCTGGGTTGCACCTATGGCATCCATTCCAGGAGACATCATCCAGAACGTCGTCGGTTTAATTATCGCGATTCCCGTATGTGTCGTACTGAAAAAAACACCGTACTTCCGAAAGAATTTTTAATACCACAAAACAAGAGGCTGGGACATAACTAGCTGATATTCAAGAAAAAAGAGAAATCGATGCCATTCGATTTCTCTTTTTCTTGTTTGACTTAGTCATTCTATCGTCTTTACCCTATTTCTTTGTTCAGGGCAGCGTATTTCCGAAGATTTACTGCCATTAACGCAAGGCCTATTTTGTTTTCTACCTTCGATTTTCCTCGGACAGAAAATCGTGTGAAGCGCAAATTAGCCTTCAAGAATCCAAAAACTGGTTCTACATCGATTTTTCGTTTTCGATAGATGGCACCTGTTTTTTCTTCTGAAAGCTTTGTTCTTACATATTCTTTTTGTTCTTCCCACGTCTCATTGATCGTGACCTTCCTGTTATTCCCTTCTTTTGCTTTTGTACAAGAGGAGCGGAATGGACAATCTGTACAATCTTCACTTTCATAGATTTTCAATGTACGTGTAAAACCATAATCATCTGTACGCTTGGATACATATTGAAATGTTATTTTTTGTCCATTTGGGCAAATGAAAGTATCGTCTTCCTCATGATATGGCCAGTTGTCAGGTTTAGATAAATCCTCTTTATATTTTTTCTTTTGTTCTTTTATGTATTGGTTATACGTAATGAGTGGTATGCGTTCTCGCTTCGATAGAATATCATCGTAATTTTGTTCACTACCATAGCCTGCATCTGCGACAATATGTGTTGGCAATTCAAAAAACTGCTCTTCAATTCGATCAAGAAAAGGAATTAACGTACGCGTATCTGTTGGGTTCGGAAAAATATCGTAAGCAAGTGCGAACTGCCCTTCAGAGGCGACCTGAAGATTGTATCCAGCTTTTAATTGGCCGTTTTTCATATAGTCATCCTTCATTCGCATAAATGTCGCGTCAATATCTGTTTTCGAATAACTATTACGCGTACCAAAAATCTTCATGTCTTCCTG
>NZ_JBIWDH010000063.1:0-8696 GCF_044761885.1 Lysinibacillus sp. NPDC097231
CCAAAGAAACGAGTACTCCCATCATCTGTCACTGCAACAGCAGGGACTTTCAAACCCAAATCTACACCCATTATCTTTGTTCCTGTTTTTTCACTAGTAGGGATGGTGACAGCTATTTGTGCCATCCATTTATTCGCTTTTTTCGTGATACGAAGAGTACCTAATTTGTGTTTTAACAAATCAAAATTTCGGTTATCTTTATCGGCCAACAAAGCACGAATAGGTGTTTTAGTAGCCTTGCCATCCATCATGATAGGCATTGAAATGTGTGTGTGATCAAAAGAATAGTTTTGGTTATTCCACATACACACTGGCTTCTTTAACACAGGAACTACCTTGTATTTATTTTTCTTCACTTTCTTAAACACACTTTTAGCGTCTTTAATCGCTTGGTTTTTAACAGCACTTGGCAGGTCAGCAGAAATATCCTTGCTTGATTTTTTTGTACTTTTCTTTTCTGCAACCATTTCAGAAACAAGGGTATTGATTGTATAAACATACGATTGACTCATAGTCTGTAAAATAGAAGCCTGTTCTTTTGTGGGAAGCAGTTTGACTTTAACGGTTATTGTTTGCGACACATGATTCACCCCCTTGTTTTTTGTTGTGCCACATAACGTTTGATGGTTTCACTCGATACGTTTCCTGCGGTAGAGACAAAATATATTCGTTCATATACACAACGTATCAGCTTTATTTATAAACTGCAACATGCATACAAAAAGAGTGGATTTTTTTTTGATGCTTATAGCACCACAAAATAGTGGCACTCCGTATCGGACCTCACTCTCATCCCACACCTGAAGGAGAGGGCTTTCCCGTTCGGAAAATCTGTAATCCTTCTACAACCCGTTCACGATTAATGAGCTCAATCATTAAATCCTCAAATCCTGCTCGTAGTTCATTGGAAGGCTTACCATAGTAGCTACTTTTACTCAATTCTGTAGCAGCATCAATCCACGTAATGGAACGAACAATATTGTTTTTGTGTACATCATAGAAAAAAGTGACATAGTATTGATCAATCAAATAGGTCCCATGTGTAGCACTACCAGAAAAGTCAAGATAATTAAGCAAATAGCTTGTATTTTGATAGTGAATAGCTGTGAGTGGAAGTCCATACTTTCTTTCAACTACTGTCCGGTTTGCACCGATACGAATGCCAAAAAAGGTGTGCCCAATACGCGTTTCGTACCCTCCGACCTCATTAGTATTTTGCCTTCCAACAAGGAAAAATTGAAAGTAGTCTGTTTTTAATCGATGCCATGTCATTTGATACTCACTTTGAAAGCCGGATAGTGATAAGTTTTTACGTGTATTTTTTTGATATAAACGAGTGGTATTATATGGATTAATAAAAGTATTTGCCCATAATGCCATACTAAAACCCAATATAATTGGAGTAGCTTTTCGTACTAACATATTTAAACCCTCTTTTATAAAAATATTATTTATCATAAAAATATACTAAAAATAGAGAGACTTTATAGATATAAAGATACTATATTTTTGTTGAATAAACGATAGATTAAATTTTGGTGCTTTCCCTATAATATTACTTTGGTTATAATATATCCTTAAAAACCACGTTATTTCGACTGAATTTTTTCTATTAAGACATGAAAATACTCTTATAAAATCGAGAGAAAATTAAATATAAGAAAACGGGTAAATAGGAGGGGATAGAAGAATGAAATCAAAACAGTTAAAGTTAAAGCATTTAATTATGGGAGTTGCGCTGGCTGCTTTTTTCTTAACAAGCATTGGTAGTCTTTGGGGTGGTTACCGAATGAATGTAGAATCGATTAAAGAAAATACGCTTGAAACGAATCGAGTATATGCGCAAAAACTAGCATCAACTGCAGAGGGTTATTTAAATGAAGCATTTCAAATTTTAGGGTACAGTGCTGATAAAATAAGATCGAAGATGAATGATGAGAATGCATTAAACCAGGAAACGGATCGTTTGAAAATGCAGAATAGTATGTTTAACTCCGTGGTTATAACGAATGCGGATGGTTTAGTATTATCTATATCGCCACCTTCAATAGAAATAAAGGGAGACACTTTAACCTCTGTTAGCGCTAAAGAAGCATTGACCAAAAAGACACCTCTTATCTCAAAACCTTATAAGGGGATCACGGGACGTCTTATTATTTTTATATCTTATCCTATTTTTTCGCAGTCAAATGAATACTTTGGAATGGTAGCAGGAACGATTTATTTAAACGAACAAAATGCATTTAATACTTTATTAGGAGAACATTATAGCCACGACGGCTCTTATGTATATGTAGTGGATTCTGATGGACGCGTTATCTACCATCAAGACCCAAGTCGCGTGAATGATGTCGTTATTGAAAATAAAGTTGTCCAGGCTTTGGTTGCGGGAAAAAGCGGAGCACAGCAAGTAGTGAACACGAAAGGAGTAGAAATGCTTGCCGGTTATAGTACGATATCCTCGGTAAACTGGGGAGTTGTTGCTCAAAGACCGTTAGATGTTGCATTAGCGCCTTCGTTTGATCGAGTGGAGGATATAGCGATAAAATCCATTCCACTTATGCTAATTTCAATCTTTATTGTACTTTGGGCGGCAGCACGTATTGCAGATCCTTTACAACAATTAGCCTCATTAACAGAAGAAAGCTTGGAATCCAAAAATGTAAAAGGCTTAGAATCTGTTCGGAGTTGGTATTTTGAAGCCCATTATTTGAAAAGTGCTCTCATACGAAGTTTAACATTTTTACAGGGGCAAGTTTCTTATTTTAAAGATCAGTCCACAACCGATCCATTAACAGGTCTAACAAACCGTCGCACAATGGATGCAATGTTAGCTGAATGGTTAGAAAACCAGCTACCACATGCGATCATTTTGCTAGATTTAGATCATTTTAAAAGTGTTAATGATACGTATGGTCATGCTGTTGGGGATAAAGTATTACAATTCTTGGCCCACAATATGAAAGCAGTCACTCGTGATGGCGATGTTTGTTGTCGCTACGGTGGAGAGGAATTCGTTATTCTTTTACCAATGACTACAGCTGAGAATGCAGCACAGACAGCGGAGCAACTGCGAGAGATTTTAGCCCATACGATAAGCCCTTGTGGTCGTCCCATTACATTATCTGCAGGAGTTGCAGTATATCCACAGATGGCAGATACAACGGAAAAATTAATCGAAGCGGCAGATGAGGCATTGTATTATGCTAAGCAAAACGGAAGGAATCAAGTAAAAGTAGCAGAGACAGGGGAACAAGTAAAAAAATAATGATAAATAGGCTTACATCTCTACTTTTGGGGGTACATGATTAATGCAACGATCATTTGGGCAAGCTATTTTTAAGTCATTCGCCATTATGACTTCCAACCTTGTTCAAATGATACGTAAACTCGGGACACATCTCTCGATCGACTTGACAAGATGTAAGGTTATCCCCCTTTCCCTTATGACATCACAAGTACGACTAGATGTATGCCTATATATCGTCAAACCAAGTGAGCACCGATGCTCCTTGGTTTTTTTGTATTGTCTTGGAGAAGTATGGTTGATTGTAGATAGGAAGAGAAAGGGTTGGAAAAAAGGTGTTTCCTTCCTTTATTATTTTAGATTATCTATGAAGGTTCACTACTTACCTGTCGATATAAAGGGTATGATGAAAATGATAGTTGTACGCATCAAAAATACATAAGTGTGAAAGGAAGAGTAGGATGGATAAAACTAAAATCCAAAAAGTAAACAAAGCACTAATCGCAACAGTTTTTGCTACTAGTGGGATTGCTGTTGTAGTGCCACCACCACAAAAGGCAGCAGCGGCTACTTCTCCATTTACGGATATTGACCAATACTC
Organism: Lysinibacillus sp. NPDC097231; assembly: GCF_044761885.1. NCBI lineage: Bacteria > Bacillati > Bacillota > Bacilli > Caryophanales > Bacillaceae > Lysinibacillus > Lysinibacillus sp. NPDC097231. Next base: position 3,849 of record NZ_JBIWDH010000063.1, read on the forward strand.
AAGCCACTATAACGAGATATTAAATTTATACTCTCAGGGTGTCATTAATGGATTTGCAGATAATACCTTCCGACCAAATGAAAATGTAACACGCGGTCAGGCGGCAAAAATGCTAGTGAAGGTTTTAAAATTGGACACAAAAAATGTACAAGATCCTTATTATAAAGATGTACCAAAGAGTAACGAATTCTACAAATATGTAGCTGCACTGCAAAATGCAGGGATCATGTCTGGGAATGCAAATGGAACATTTATGCCAAATGAAGTGATTACTCGTGGTGAATTAGCAAAAATTTTAGTGCTAGGCTTTAATTTAGAGGTATCAGCTAATTACAATAATATTTTCAAGGATGTAAACAGCCAATCAAGCAACGCTATGTATATTCAAACATTAGTAGATCTCGGCATTACAGAAGGGACAACACCCACTTTCTCCCCTTTTAATGCGGTAACACGTGAACAATTTGCATATTTTATTGTGCAATCACAAGAAAAGAAGAACAATGCCACATCTTTCAAAATTACAGGCGTTGAAGATGATATTGTCTATATAAATGGTGATAAATACACCGTGCCAGAAAGTTTATCGCATATTTTTAATGAGGATAATGCACCTGTATTGAAAGGTGCACTAGTGGAGGGAGATTTCTCAGGTAAAAGAATATACTCCGTCTCGAAGCTAACATTAAATGCAAGTGGAACAAGTTCAAGATTCCTTGAATTTGACGGGAATTATGGTTCCTTCGACGCAACAATTGTTGTCAATGGAAACTATATTGAGTTTTCCAATGTTCAATTGACAGGTACAATGTTTGTGAATGAAACGGTACGTCCGCCATTACATCTAGACGTTTCTTACAATCAACCAATATCACTTGGTCGTATCGCAAGTAACAATATTTCATTTATCAATTGGTCAAATCCAGATAATTCAAATGGTGAAAACTCTTCATCGTCCAATAACAGTCCAACAACGGATCTTCAAAATTGGACAAACCAGAATTCAGATAAAAATCCTGATAAAAATAAGCCATTTGTAAACTGGTCTAAAGAAAAAGTGACCATGAAAAATGTTGAAAAACATATTGAATTTTATAACAGCACGGTATCACGTCTAGTCGTATCTCAAAGTGGTACAAAAATTGAAACAAATACTAAACTACCACGTGTAGACATTATCGGTAGTGTCCGAGAATTTGAAATTCAAGGCGATATTGGCACGCTAAATCTCAATACAGACACGAAGCTAACAATTTACGGAGATGGCAATATCGATTGGATTAACTACAATAGCTATACGGATTTAGAACTTTATATAGATGGTCGAATTGGTACACTGTATGTTGATAACTCATATGGCACGATTGACATTGGAGACTACACATATATTGACAAGGTTATTCTACCGAAGGGCGAATCACCAAATAATATTTTCGACGATTTCCTAGAGGATAAAGATAATGTAGGTAGTATTACTGATCCAGATGGCAAGCCGATCGATAAAGACGATATCGAAAATCAAAATCCTGCTGATAAAACGAAGCCTTCAATCGATATTACGAGTGTAACAGTTTTAAATGGTAGTGATGTTCAGGTAGAATTCACTTCAGATAAAGTTGGGACTTACTACTATATTGTTCGTGAAAAGGACGTCGATGCACCAACAAAACGAGAAATGGTAGATCGTATTTCTACTGACAATGTAGCAAGTGGAACAGGTGCAGCAGTAAAGGGTAAAAACACTTTTAAAATCACTAATTTAGGTGAGAAAAAAGAATATGTCGTTTATGTCATGGTAGTTGATGGAGCGAAAAACGTTTCGGATCTAAAATCGCAATCGTTCCAGATGAAGGACGCATCACCACCAGTCGTAAAATCACTAACGGTAACACCTTTACATGGAGGGACACGTGCTGAATTTACATTTACAGCAAGTGAGCCTGGAGACTATTACTACTATGTACGTAAAAAGACAACTGCCGCAGATCCAACAACAGCAGACATTGTTGCTAAATCAACTGGTCAGGGTAAAGTTGTTGCGGGTAATCTGATAGTACCTGATATTATTTTAACAGGCTTAGAGGCTGAAGAAATGTACCAGCTTTATGTAGTGATGAAGGATGTTTCGGGGAATTACTCTGTGGATCCTGCTGTAGTGAAGGAATTTCCAACGGGTGCACTTGATAATATCAATCCTTACGTTGAAAAGACGAAACTTGAATCTGCTTCTGGAAAGGAAAATCAATTCTACATTTATTTAAATGAAGCATTAGACCCTGAAAGCGCTCGAGATATAAATAACTACGATTTATCAGGGACAGTTATTGTTAATACGACAGGGCAAAATAAAATAAAACCTTCTGCAGTTGAATATAAAGAAGGCGATAAAAAGGTTTTATTAACAATTCCATCTGAAACAGGTTTCGTCTATGGAGATACATTACGTGTAACAGTATTACCTGGTGTTAAGGACTTAGCAGACAATGAATTCGAAAATACCAATACTATTGAACCTGGAAATAATGTACGGAATTATGCAGAATATGTTCATGAAAAATTTGTTGATCCTGAGATTTTTATCAAAAATGTAATTAGCAAACCAGACCAATCTGATAATTTTAGACGAGTGGAAGTTGAATTCAAGCCAAACAAGGCTGGTACGTATTATTACATGGTCTTACCTGATACTATTGAAGACAATGGTGAAACAAAGACATTTAAGGAATATTTAGATGGCAAGGGAATTACAGAACGTGATTTTGTTAATGAATTTGCGTCTGACTCATCATTAAAATCAGGGTATTTCCAAATAGGTGGAAAAAATATTTATATTGAAATAGGCTATGGTCCGGCTGATTTAGAGGAAGACACAAAGAAATTCCCTATTGCTATTTCCAAAGATAAATTAAATCCATTCATAAGCTATTCGGTTTATATGGTATTAAAGGACCGTGGTGGCGATCTTTCAAAAATAACTTCTAAAGAGATATTTGGGGACTTAAAAGCACCATTAATAACGGATTTAGAAGTAAAGTCTGGTACTACAAAAGGTCCTGATGATACAAAAGCTACTGTAAGTTTCAGTACAGATGAGACAACAAAGCTTCATTATTGGTTCGTACCAAAGAAAAATGCTGACGGAACAGATAATCCAGATGCAAATCTAACGATTAACACGGCAGCAGAAAGAAAAACATTAGAAGACAAACTTAAAGCAAGTCCTTCGGTTACAAAAAGTGGAAAAGGTGCATCTGGAACTTTAGATATGACAGGAGTTACTTTAACACCACATACTGACTATGTTGTTTATTTAGGTGCTGAGGATACGTATGGTAACTTTACTGTTTATAAAGCCAATACAGCAGGGGACAATCACGATGAAACAAATACTGGCTGGATGAAACAAGACTTCTATTCCGATGGCACACCACCGAAAATAGCGGTTGGCACGCAACCTTGGATTAAAAAAATATCGAAAACAGAATTTGATACAATTGTTCAAAACCCATTGACTTCAGATTCTATGGCATTTAGTGAGGATAAAACATTTGTAGTGACGTTCTCAGAGGCATTAAATATTACGGATGCCCAATTACTTTCGGCATTAAATACTAAACTAGAGGGTACAACGGCAACGATTAGTAAGATAGAATGGGAAGACACAACAAATATTGAAACATGGGAACCGCGTAGACTGTTAATTCAATTCAATCAAAATGTCTTAAGTAGTTTTACAATTGATATGAACAAAGGAACAATTGTGGTTAAAGACTTTGCTGGATTAACGTTCGATAAACCACTAGGAGAGTTTAAATATCAAAATATGCCTGGATTCGGTATTTCTGGTGCAGGTTTAATAGGGAATCTTACAAAAAATACAAGCCTTCCTGCGACATCCAATAGAATTCAAGTAGTATACACTGCAAACTCTAAAGTGCATAATCCAAAATATTATTATGTAATGTCAAATACAGACTATGACATTACATCATCAACAAATATTTTAACAAAGCAACATATCATTGCGGGTATTGATCCAGAAAATAACTTAGCGTTTGATGTCAAAGGATCTGATGTTATGTCCGGAAACTCATTACTAGATATTAGATTATGGCCAGATAATTTGATTGGTACTAGTAATCAACCAGAAAAAGTATTTATTGAAGATAAATACATCTACATGGTGTTAATGGACGATTATGGAAATATTTCGGATATATCTAAAGCGACTATAATTAAAGACATGTAGATGATATGTTTAAGACTAAAATTCAGAAAAAGTAATATTATTTTATTGAAATATAAAAAGTATCTTTTATTTTAGGGTCGTAGAGTAAAATTTTTCTAACTTGACTATAAAAAATAACCAAGCGTATTATTCCCACTTGGTTATTTTACATAGCTTGTGAAATATATTTTTATATCTGTCTAATTCCTATAACACCTTATTGTCACCCTACCAAATCGAGGGGTTCCCAGTTGTTTAGATGTACGTATAATAATTTTTTTGATTTAATATTGTGTATCCATTGTTCAAATTGATTGTTGAGGTACAAAAACAACAGATGAAAGTAAGTTGATTATCAAACCAGTTTCACCAAATACGGCAGACAAAACATTTACAGTGAAAATGAAAGATGAAGCAGTTGACTTCAATATCACAGGTTACACAGGTAATAAATTCAAAGTTGAAGATTTTGGTAAATATGTGGCTCTTCACCATAACTTGGGGTTGACCATATAAAAATTCAATAAATTGGCTCTTCACCATAACTTGGGGTTGACCATATAAAAATTCAATAAATTTACATTGAAGTATAGAAAAAAAGTGAAAACTCACGTATCGTA
>NZ_JBIWDH010000064.1:0-7866 GCF_044761885.1 Lysinibacillus sp. NPDC097231
TGAGCCAGGATCAAACTCTCCATAAAAGAAATTTGATTAGCTCAAATTGTTTTGCTGGCATCTTTATGATGTCCAAAATTTGTTTTGTTCACTAATTCAAGGTTAGCTACTAAAAACTTTATTGATTACGTTTTGCTTGTTCAGTTTTCAAGGTTCATTTTTTTCATTTAATACGTCACCTCTTGGCGACTTATACATAATAACATCGATTATTCATGAAAGTCAACACTAAATCATAAGTTTTTTTAAGAAGTTTATTTTTCTGTTTAAAAATATAGAAACGAGGTTGTTATGATGGTTCGTAAAACGTTGATTTCACTGTTTTTCATCGTAATATTGTTTGTCTTCATAAAGCCAATAAATTCTACTATGATTTCTGTATTTAACATTACTGATGCTCCAGCAGTTGTAACAAAAGGGCATTACGGTACATCACTTATTGTCGAAATTTCTTTCTCTGATGAATCTCTATTGGACTGGCTTAAAACTGTAAAAGAGCCTTATCCGCTTCTATTATTAGATGCTTCCTGGATAGAACGCTCACCCGAGCACATAAAAATCATTCAAGAGCGAAAACTACCAACAGGATTATTAGGACCTGAGGATGTGGTAGATGAACCCATCGATATAGCTTTTGTGCAAAAAGATATTAATATTTACGAAAAACATTTGAAAGAAACACCTCTTTGGTTTGCAACTCGCAATCACCAATATTCGCAACCTTTACAAAAAAATCTATTCCAACAGCAAATAAATATACTTTCCCCTTCTTTAATTTGGAAAGGGGAAAAGGCACCTAAAATACAAAAGGGAGATTTTGTTTTCACCTCTTTACACCAAAATGATCAAGTTTCGTTTAAAGAACTAAATACTTTACTACAACAAAATAAATTTATGTCGATTGAGGAAAATATATTCGGTTATAAAGTTCAAACTAAAAAATCACCATAATAAAAAAGTTGCCTCTCATGAATGATTTCTAGAGGCAACTTTTATTTATGCGTTTTTAGCTTGTTCACGACGTGCTTTACGACGCGCTTCTAATTTTTGACGATCCTCATCAGATTTTGCATTATATTTTGGTAATACTAACAATTGATAGGCATTTACAGCGAGCAACGGGAATAGTAATAGTGCTACATACTCGTTAATATTTTCATCGCGTCCCATTAAAGCGATTGTCCATTCCAATGTTGTAACAACAATCATAAAAAATAATGCAGAAATTAAAACATGTTTCTTTCCTGTTAATTTCACTTTTTGAATGGCTGTTACTACTGCTCCAAATATTAATACAATTAACAAGCCACTATAGAACATCCAGCTTTGTCCATCCTTTATACCCGGTATAAAGCGGAAGAATATAATATCAAAAATAGTAATAGCAATTAATAACAATTGTATCCAATTCCATAATGTCAGTGTTCTAAAAATATTAACTCCTACTTGATGAAGCGTCAAATAGGCAAAAAAACCTGCTTGTGCAATAACACTCATTGTAAACCCTAAGAAGATCATCCATAATAGTCCGGCAAAAAACTCACCCCATTGACCATTTGCTACATATGGTTGGAAGAAATCCCATCGAATAAATAAACTAAATACTCCGTTGACTGCGCCACCAACGAGCATTGCAAAAAAGAAAAACTTTGCCCAATTTCGTATCGTCACAACTAAAAGTCCCCCAATTTCTCAATATATCTGTACTCATTTTAACAATGCCTTGTTAAAAAAGCTATTTCTCATCCTAAGCAATACATAAAGTCATCATAAATGTGAACAATAATTGAAAGAGTCTATCTAGAAAGGACTGATTATTGATGCGAAAATTTTTCTTACTACTAATTCTAATGCTTTTTCTTTCTGCCTGTTCACAAGATAAAGCCTCTACCATGTCCTATGAAGAAATAAAAAAAATAATGATTGACTCTTTACAAACCGAGGATGGTAAAAAGGCGTTGCGAAAGCTTCTAGAGGAACCAAGTTTCCGTGAATTATTGGTTTTGGAGCATGATGAAGTGAAGAAAGCTACCGAAACTACCTTGCTTTCCAAAGAAGCAGAAGACTTTTGGAAGAAAACTTTCGAAGATCCAAAGTTTAAAGAAACCGTAGCAAAAAGTATGCAAAAGCAACAACAGGATATTATGAAGGACTTAATAAAAGATCCTTCTTTCCAAAAGGATATGGAGGCATTCTTTGGTCAGCCAGATATGCAAAAGCAGTTAGAGACCATTCTAAAATCATCCAATATGCGAAAGCAAATGGAGGAAGTTGTAAAGGAAACGATTGAAAGTCCTCTAATGCAATCTAAGTGGCAAGAGCTTATTAAGAAGAGTGGCGGCGAGGCAAGTAAAACCAGTGGTGAGAAAAAAGAAGCTGGCGGCGGGAAAAAGGAAGCTGGCGGTGAAGGTTCTGGTGGCGGAGGCTCAGACTCGGAGCAATAGGCACACAATAACTCTTTATATTTAAAAACGGATTTCCTCCATTGTTTGAGGAAATCCGTTTTCATTATTTATTTAATTTATTGATGATTTTCGACGCGATGTCTAAATAAATTTGTCCTGTTGAGTGTTTTTCGGCATAAACAGAAGGTGCGAAATCTTCGTCTGACCAGTCAGGTTGACCAAGTGGAATTTGGCCAAGTAGCTCTGTACGTAGTTCATCTGCTAATTTAGGACCTCCACCTTGTCCGAACACAAATTCACGATCACCGGACTTAGATTCGTACCATGCCATATTTTCAATAACACCTAAAATTTCATGATCTGTTTGTAGTGCCATTGCACCTGCACGAGCAGCAACAAATGCTGCTGTTGGATGCGGTGTAGTTACGACAATTTCTTTTGATGAAGGTAGCATTTGGTGAATATCTAATGCAACATCACCTGTACCTGGTGGTAAATCTAATAGAAGATAGTCTAGCTCGCCCCATTCTACATCACGGAAGAATTGATCTAGCACTTTTCCTAACATTGGTCCACGCCATACAATTGGTGCATTATTTTCAACAAAGAAGCCCATTGATATCATTTTCACACCAAAGCGATCAACAGGGAAAATTCGATTGTCTACCACTTTTGGCATATCCGTAACACCCATCATATCAGGTACACTGAATCCATAAATATCAGCATCAATTAAGCCGACCTTCTTACCTAGACGAGCTAATGCAACAGCTAAGTTAACTGATACTGTAGATTTCCCTACACCGCCTTTACCAGAGGCAATTGAAATAACCTGCACCGTGCTAAGTGGAGATAAAATATCCTGCGCCTCAGCCTCAGTTGCTGTACCACGGAAGCTTTGTAGTTTTTCTGCTGACTGCTCTTCAAAGCGAATACCAACTGTATTTGCACCCGCTTCTTTCAAAACATCAACAATTTTCATTTGAAGTTGTAATTGTTCAGGTGTATTTGTTTTAGCAATCGCAATTTTCACACTGACATGATTCTTCTCTTCTTTTATTGCTACATTTATAATACCATCTGTTTCTGCAAGTGATTTATGTAAAAATGGATCTTGTAGTTGTCCTAATATTTCTCGTACTTGTTTTTCAGTAATCACAACGAACACTCCCCTTATATTATCTCAATGTTAGTATATCATAATGATTTGATTTTCGTTGTAGATGTTGCTCTATTCAATTTTAGCTAATAAATACTCTTCTATACCTTCAACAATAGCATCTGCCATTTTTTCTTGGTATTTCTTATCAGTTAATAGTGCACGTTCCTCATCATTACTTATAAATCCTGTTTCAACTAGAGCAGCAGGTACCTCAGCTTTTTTCAGTAAATATATTTGCTTTATAGACAGTGCTTCTCGGTCAGTATTTTTCAAATTAGTACGGATTGATTCTTGAATGTTTTTTGCTAATAATTCACCGTCAGCATGTCCTTCTTTATGATAAAACACCTGTGCACCACGCCATTTTGTTTCAGGAATGGCATTCGCATGAATTGTAATAAAAATATCGGGCTTTTCTTTTTCAACAATATCTTTTCTTAAAAAAATGTCCTGCTTTTTTCTCTCCCTTAATGTACCAAATTTTTCTGACGGCGCGTGCTCATCTATAACATCTCCATCTTTTGTTCGTGTCATTACAACTACTGCGCCTTTTTTCTTTAGCTGCTTCTCTACATGCTGAGCAATTGCAAGTGTAATGTCCTTTTCAATTACTTCGCCCTTTGAAGCCCCTCCATCCTGACCGCCATGTCCCGCATCAATGACAATTTTTATGCCACCAAGTGGGTCTGGTAAGAAGAAGTTACGGTCCGAAGCATTCGTTTCATATGCCACGACCACTATACTCATCAGCATAATTACTCCTAGTGCAAGCCAGCGCTTCACCCATATACACCACCCTTTTACATTTAGTGTACGAAGTTAGTGAATGAACTATGCCAGAAAGTAAAAAAAACTCTCAAGTAATCAATTATGACTCGGCATAATTGCGTCCGGATTCGGATTTGTGCTTAGGCCTGCACGAGGGCTGACACGATGTCGGTCATTTCGGTAATGCCACAGGACGTGGCGTTTTTACCGATGCAGGTCAGTTAGCCGTTATCGCATGGATGCGATGATTTTAGGTTAACATCCTATGTGAACTCCTTCCTGATTCCGTGACATCCACCGGAGGCTTTGGGCCAATGTGATGTTGGTCGCTCAGTCGTTGCCACAGGATATGGCGTTCTTAGACTGAGTTCTTCTATTTCAGCAGGTGTCTTTTGTACCGAAAGCGTAGCGACAGGTACAGGTGTTTGGACACCCGCTGAAAGTAATCTAAACCCGCATTTATCTCACCAACTATAGAGGTGGGAGACTTCTGCTGAAAGAAGTTAAAATTGAGAGTTTGATTTGTAGTAGAAGATACTTTTCAAATAACGATCAAACACATTAAGGTCCGTTATTTTAATGTAAATTCCGGATTAAACTTACCTTTATAAGGTTCATGCTCGACAAATACTGTAATATCCTTACCATCTTTGTCCTTACCAGTTCTTAAATAAGTGAATTTATTCTTATTAAGTTCAGTAATCTCAAGTACAGCCCCATATTTATTTTCACCTATCGAAACATGAGCTCTTAGCTTATTTCCATGGATAACATTAAAATAACCATAGTCCCCACGACTTTCACCCGTTTCAGGATTAAAAAATTCATATCTATTTGTATCTGCATCATATTTAGCTATGCTAATATAATTCAAATTATATTGTGTTACATCATTTCCGCTTGCATCTAAAACAACTGTTCCTTGCCATAGTGTATCAGCTAAGATTTTATCTCCAACAACATCTTTAACAATAGTTCCTGTGGAATTTTTTAAAGCCTTGTCTTTCTTAGTAAATGTAAGCTTTTTGTCCTTATAAGGAATATGTTCAACAAATACCTCTACATCTTTTCCATCTGCATCTTTTCCCATTCTTTTATAAGTAAACACATTATTTGTTAGCTCAGTAATTTCTACAATTGCTTGGTAATTTTTCGATTCCGAAATCAATACTCTATGCTTTCCATCATTCGTAATAAAGAAAATACCTTTATCATCACGACTTGCGCCTGTTTTTGCATCAAAAAATTCATAACGCCCTGAATTTGCATCATATTTTGCAAGACCAATAAAATTGGAGTTCTCTGCTGTTAAATCTTTTTTATTTTTATCGTAAACTTTTGTACCTTGCCAGTTTGTGCTACTAAGAATACTGGCATTTGCTTGGCCTTTCGTTATTTCCACTTGCCTTTTATTCGCAGCATTTTCTGTTTTTACTTCCTCCATGTTTTTTACGTTATGTTTATTCTGACATGCAGTAAGTAGTGCAATTGTTGCAAGCGATATTATTAATAGCTTTTTCATATTATTGACCTCCACTTTTTTATTCAGTTACTCCAAAGGCTTCTAAGAAATAACAACCTAAAAGCAGTATCAGCCATTTCTATGGAAAATACACATACCTCGGCAATTTACTCGCTAAAAAGTGTCCTTTATTATCATGGGTAAATACTTGAATTATTGGGAGAGAGAACAATCAATTTTTATGATTGGAACGAGGTTTAAATTTGATATGAACAGTAATTGTTGAAATTCTCTTTAAAAGATTGGAGATGTATCATAAATCACATAAAGAATTCATTCTATATTATTTAAATAATTACATAAAAAAACCTTCCCCGACGTAGCGGGAAAGGTTTGTAAACGTTGATATAACAACGATTAACGTTTTGAGATATATACAGATATATTCTAAGTGTATTGAATACATCATAATCCATTTATATCAACGTTTTGGGAATTGTTATATAGATAAAAATGTATGGCAAAGGATTGAAATTACTTGAACCAATTTGAACCAACAAGATAAATGTTAGTTGAATACATTTTGCTAATATATTCCACTGCTATGTGTACATTTAAAGTCTTTTAATAATGGAGCTTATTAAAGGAAAGCACCCGTTGAACAAGAACCATTATTTTTATGACACATCATTTTCCTATTAAGACAAAAGCCAGCATTAATGCTGGCTTTTTCACTTATCTAAAAATTATTTCCTTTTACATCATTTTTTTGAGGTATGGAATCTTTCGCCATACAAAATGACTTAGCAAAAAGCTTAGAATGATTCCTAAAAATACTGTTATAAGAAATTTAGTCCAGACTGATATTGGTAGGTCATTCAATGTATATTGAAGGAAGACTACTACTGGGACATGGATGAAATAAACAACAAATACATTGTTTGCTAACATCTTTGACCAACGATTAGCGCCGTTAACTTTCTCTCTAAATAAAATTAGAAGACCGATTACAAGTGAAATACACAGTAACGTCTCAATTAATGATCGAGCCAACGAACCGAAGTTTTGTCCACCCTTTAAAAGAAAAGGATCTATCGTATTTCCTCCAAAATACAAAATGGTCACTATTAATATTCCAATAACAAGCCAGATGTATCCTGCTCTCGCACTCATAGTTAAAAACCATTTACGATGATAAGCCATAATGCCTAAACAAAAGAAACTCACATACTGTGGTACATGTGCAAATTCAGTTTGAATAAATCCTAAAAAAGCTGTCCAATGATCAATAGGAAACCATATCCTTGTAATAAAAGTCACTAAACTAACGACCAACCACAGGGAGAGAATCTGATAAACCTTAATGTTTCTATCAGACTTTTGTGTGAATTTCTTAGATGTAAAGAAGGTCCAGACCGAAAACACAATCGCATACACAAGTAAATGCTCTAAAAACCATAAATGGCCAAATTGCATATCAGGCCATGATGGCCCAGTCCAATTCGCGGGTTCATTACCAAGTCCAAAAAATATATTAACATAGTAAGAAAAAAATGGGATGGGTTCATAATCTCTGAAATTAATGTAATATAAATACATCAGAATAGGAATCATCACGAGAAATCCCAGTAGTAATGGAATACCAATTCTAATAAGCCGTTCTTTTAAAAACCGTTTCGGCCCTTTTCTTGAGATTGATTGGGGGAGAAAATAGGCTGATAAAAAGAAAAACAAACTCATAAAAAATGCTGCATTTACAGAGAAAAATCTGCCCAACCAATTGATAGATTCATCATCCCAAAAAAACCACCAACCACCTGGTCCATAAGCTTGTCCAGCATGGTGAGCTACTACAAGCATAATCAAAGCTATTTTTAAATTATCGATGAAATATAAACGATCACTCTCTTTTTTCACCTATAAACTCCTTTCCCATTAGAAGTTACACTGAGATAATATCAATGTATTTAATATGGTTCATCACCGTAACTTGGGGTTGACCTAATAATAATTCAAAAATTTTACATTTAAAGGTAGAATAAAAGCGAAAACTCACGTATCGTAATTGT
>NZ_JBIWDH010000065.1:0-7802 GCF_044761885.1 Lysinibacillus sp. NPDC097231
AGCACGAGATTACGCAGCTCGCATTGCGGATTTACTAGAGAAGAAAGATGCGCTTGTGAAACAGATGGTGGAATTGTCGGAAGGACGAAAAGAATATCTAGTATTTCGTTCGATTCCTGGGGTTGGCGATTCAACGGCGTGCCGATTAATTGGAGAAATAGGTGACATCCGCCGTTTTCAAAATGCGAAACAACTGAACGCTTACGCAGGCATTGATATTATGCGGTACCAGTCTGGGAATACGCAATATCGAGACAGGATTAATAAACGAGGAAACAAACATCTACGTAAGATTTTATATTTTATGGTGTGCGCCATGCTTATGGCTAAAGGAAAACCGAATCATTTTGTGGACTATTACTACAAATTAAAAAAGCAACCTCAGAGGAAGCTTCATAAGGTTGCGATAATCGCCTGCATCAATAAGTTTCTGAAAGTGACATTTCAGTTACTGACGCGTGGCATTCTTTACGATTATGAGTCCGCACTACCAGCTCAGAAATCGTAATCACCTACATAAACTATATCATAATGACCTTTCGAAAAAAATAAAATTCGTCAGGTCTCTTTGGCGTATCTAAAAATGAGTGTGAAGTGGTGAGGGATATCCCTCACCACTTCACACTCATAAAAATATAAATTATTCTTTAAATAAGGTTGACTAATCGTAAGAAACTACCTATAATCACTCTTACTTAACAAAAGGGAACTTTTGGCACCAACAAATTCATTTATTTAAATTTCCATTTTATTATATCGACTATGCAATGGCTCAAATTTGTGCATTGCAGATTTGGTCAATCGCACAAAAAGATATGTATACTGCTTGGAATGTATATATGGACATATGCAAACAGGGGGGACGTTTATCTTTCCTAGACTTACTTGATCATTCAGGAATCGCCTCACCATTTAAAGAAGAAGCATTTGAAAATATGATAAATTCCATTGATACATGGTTTAGTAAGCATGATTAATTACGACATAATGCCATTAAAAAATCCCTATATAAAATAATTATAATATTTGATAAAAGTAACTTCTTAGTTAAACTAACGGAGGGCTTTAGATGAATAACGATCTTCTATAATCGGGCGCAATTCTGTAATAAGGAACAGCGCTCGTTTTCATTAAAGGACCAGATTGGACGACAGTTTTTAGTCTAATTCAATCTGGATTAGTGTTAAAGGTTTATTTGAACAGTTCTTTAAGGATATTTTCGTAATGGATACAACTTTATATATAATACTTAATTTGCTACCCTTAAATTGAATTTTTCAGTTAATTACTGAACAGCAAATTTTAAGAATATGAAAAAAAGGTATAGATATTGTGTGATTGAAACCTATTACAATGATTATATAATCAATATAGGAAGAAATATGCATATTGTAGCTTTGTAAAAAGTTTGATTATTTATAATTAAGATTGATAATTTGTTATATTAAAGTGGATATTAAAATTTTTAAAGAAATTGTGAAGAAATGTACTTAGACTAACGTGGCAGTATTGATCAATAAGTATCCTGAGTTTTATGGTGCAAAAGGAGAGGATGTTTTAAGGGGTTACAAAACTGTTTGGAATGTAAAAAACAATTCAAATGGAATAGCATTCCGATCTATTCGATGCAGTTAATGTGGTCTTCCTATTTTTTAAAAAATAATTAAAGATAGTGGAGGATTGGTACAAAAATGGAAGAAAAAAAGGTCACTTGGTTAGAACTATTTTATGATTTGCTAATTGTAGCAGCTATTGCTACTGTAACTCATATTTTGCTTCATGTTGAAAAAGGGTACATCCATTCAGACTATCTATTAAAGTTTGTACTGATTTTTATTCCCATCTGGTGGGCTTGGGTAGGACAAACAATGTTTATCAATCGCTACGGAGAAGATTTATTTCATCACCGTATATTTTTAATTTTACAAATGTTCTTTGCGCTAATCATGATTGCTAGTTTATCAGTAGATTTCGATTCGTATTATAGATCTTTTCTAATAGGTTATATTGGACTAAGGGCATTAGTTGCAATTCAATATCTTGTTGTACAACGGACAGAGGTAGGGGCTCGAAAGAAAGCTGCACTCTTTTTTGGAAAGTACTTTTGGGTTGGCATTATTATTTCATTGTGCTCCCTCTTTTTTGACTCATGGATTAGGTATCTTATATTGTATACAGGTATACTTGTGGAAATTTTAATCCCAATTATTGGACGAAAGCGATTAGTGATGGTACCTACAAATACAGCTCATTTATTTGAGCGATTTGGTCTATTTACTATCATTCTCTTCGGTGAAACTCTAGTTAGTACACTGGCTGTAATTCAACCAAAACAAGGAGATTGGAATTCCATATTATTTACTATAGTTTCATTTGTTTTAATCATATTAATGTGGTGGCAATACTTCGATAATTTAGAAAAGAAAGTTAATAAATCTATAAAAACAGCGGGTCAAATGATTATATATGGTCATCTATTCATTTTAATGTCTTTAAGCATGATTGCAGCGTCGATAAGATTATTGTTTATGCATGAGGTTAATTATTATTTTATTTTATTTTTTGTTTTTGGATCGGTATTACTCTACTTTTTATCAACTTCATTTGTTTTTCACCAATATAGATATAAGAAACAACGATTAAAAATATATCATTTAGGTTTATTTTTAGGGATTTTAGTTGGATTTTTTATTCTTAATTTAATCATTTCAGTACCTAATATTTTAATTATGGTAGAATTAATTGTATTTTTTGTTATCTATGCTAAGTTAACAACTATTTAATCAACTATGGAAGTAGTTTCTTATTTTCATAAAGAGATTAGATTTATAGTTTACTATGAATCTAAGAAAAACATGAGGAGTGATAAAAATGGGATTAAAAGAGTATAAAGGAGAAAAAATTACAGTTTATTTCGATGGAGAAATTTGTGAACACGCTGCTGAATGTGTTAAAGGATTACCTGAAGTTTTTAATGTGAAGGCTAGACCATGGATTTCTCTTGATAAAGTAGATGCTAAAAAAGTAGTTGAAGTAATTGATAGATGTCCAAGCCGTGCATTAACATATAAAATATAAGGTGGGGATAAGGTTGCTGGAAATTAAACAAGGTAGTCAGTCATTTTATATAGGTGATGAGGAAAATAGCGAAGCAGAAGTCCATTTTGTTCGGGTAGGAGAAACTCGAATTATATTAGATCATACACATGTAGCAGAACATTTAAGAGGAAAGAATGTAGGACAACAATTAGTAAAAGCTGCTGTTGAATATGCTAAAAAAGAAAAATTACAAGTCATTCCACTTTGTCCTTTTGCAAAAGCTGAGTTTGAAAAGAACTCTGAATATCAAAAGTTATTAGGGTAACTTTAAAGTAGAGAAGTAAATTATGTTACTTCTCTATTTTATTTAGAAAATTTTGGAATTCATTCGGTTACTCTCCCTTTGATAGAAACATTTCCACAATAAGATGTCAAGTAGATTAGAAGAGACTTCTAATTTCTAATTTATTAAGTTTCTGTAACTGATTGTTGAATAAGCGTCGCTGTTCTTCTTAAACTAACAGGGTACTTTACTTGAAGATCATCGGGTTGCATAGGCAGCTCTTTTTTTATTGAACTCCCAGAAAGAACTTAAACATCTTTCATTTTCTGTGGTGCAGAGCTTATTTTTGCGCTTCATGGATGGCTAACGAGGCAGTTTAGTTTAACAAGGGATTTTTATTTAGAAGTGAAATATATTACAGATTATAACCATTCCAAAACTGGTGTTTTTCCCCCCTAAATCTAATTCCAATTTAGCTTGGGCATGTTAGGACGATGTGATTAAGAATAAAGCGAATTTGGAAGATAGTAATTCCAAATTCGCTTCTTTTTGTTTAAGTAATGATAAAGGTTCTTTAAAACTATCTTAGAATTACTTCTTCTCTGTAGCGAAATAAAATATGGAAAGTATAGGAGGAATTATTCCGATCCATAATGCAGTACTCCATCCTCCAATTGCATAGGCCCATCCACCGATTGCTGACCCAATTGCACCACCAAAAAAGAAAATTGCCATGAATAGCCCATTCAGACGACTACGAACTTCGGGACTCAACGAGAAAAGCGCACGTTGGCTGAGTACAAGATTTGCGGATACTCCAGCATCCAACAATAATGATGAAACTACGAGAACAGCAATACCAATAGGTGAGCTAGTTTGGATAATAAGCGGCAATAAAAGAGAAATGACAACTGTAAGAAGTGCTATTCCTGTTGCAGGTCTAGTCAAGCCAAGATCGGCAATTCGTCCTGCAATAGGAGCGGCTACTGCACCAGCGACTCCAACAAGCGCGAATAACGCAACATCTTTCTGAGAAAAATGAAAAGCAGGGCTAGTTAACAGTTGTGGAACTGTTGTCCAAAACAAACTAAAAGATGCAAACACACCTGCATGATATACAGCTCGACGGCGTAATATCGGGGTTGTTTGTAACAAATGCCACATAGAACCAAGTAGAGCTATATAGTGTGTGTCCGTTGAAGGCTTTCTTCTAGGTAACACCTTCGAAAGTACAATAGCCAAAACCATAATAGCTATAGCAGACAAAATGAATATGGCATGCCAGCCAAGAAACTCAGCAACTAAGCTCGACAAAGGACGTGAGAGCATGATTCCAAGTAACAAACCGCTCATGACATTGCCGACAACACGGCCACGTGAAGAATCGGATGCAAGATATGATGCAAAAGGTACGAGTACTTGCGTAGCTACCGAACCTAAACCTATGACAAATAAAGCGACTAAGAACAGCAAAATTTGTTTCGTCATTGCTGTAATTGCAAGGGCGAATGCTGTGATAAGTAAAGATGAGACAATTAGCTTCCGATTTTCAAGAATATCTCCTAAAGGCACGATAAATAGTAAACCGACAACGTAACCGATTTGCGTTAACGTAACGATTAAGCCAGAACTGTTTGCTGACAACCCGATTGATGAGCTAATTACCCCAACTAAGGGCTGCGCGTAATATAAATTAGCTACAATGATACCGCATGCGGTAGCCAAAAGAATGGTTAACCACGAAGGGATATTTTTTTCGATTGTTTGTTTCTTTATATCAGTCATTTCGTACAACTCCTTGTATGTGAAATATAATGCTTTACTGTTAATAATACGTTGTGTAGTTTCCCTCCCTAAGTTAGTTAATTATTTTTATTTTAAAATACTGTACGTTTAGTATATAAAATCATTAACCATATAATATACTGAACGTGTAGTTTTGTAAATAGGCGATTTCAACTTTCTGTTTTTTTATATAATTGATATACTGAACATACAGTTTATTAATTTCGGAAGAAAGGTGGTATTTATGATGAATGGAAAAAGAGGGAGACCACGTAATTTAGAAGCACAAAAGTCAATCCTTTCCGCATCTTATGATTTATTGTTGGAAAATGGGTTTCAAGCTGTCACAGTTGATAAAATCGCAGAATGTGCCCAAGTTAGCAAAGCAACTATTTATAAATGGTGGCCAAACAAGGCTGCAGTAGTGATGGATGGTTTCCTTTATGCTGCCTCTGAAAGATTGCCTGTGCCTGATACTGGTTCGGCGTACAATGATATTCTAATACACGCCACAAATTTAACCATGTTTTTGACGAGTCGGGAGGGGACTATAATTACGCAGTTATTAGGTGAAGGACAGTTTGATTCAGGATTGGCAGATGCCTATCGTACTCGATATTTTCATCCCCGCCGACTTGAAGCAAGGAAGCTTTTAGAAAAAGGAATTCAACGCGGTGAATTGAAGAAAAGTATCGACATTGATATATGTATTGATTTAATTTACGGTCCGATCTTCTATCGATTACTGGTGACAGGCGAAACATTAGATGAATCATATGTACAACAATTAATATTAAACGCTTTTGAAGGGATTCGTTCTTCCTAGTTGTAAAAATAGGTTTAATCGAATTCAAGAAGTATTCCAAAGGATTTAAGCAAATGATGTGACTTTGCTGAAGACTATTCTATGCAAGGCTTATAAATTGCATTCAGCGGACAATTTTTTTAATTTTGTCCGCTGAATATAGTTGTGTAATTACATATATGTTCTTCGTTTCAAAAACTTACACAGATTCTTGACAATCCCATTTTTTAATTCATTATGAATAAATATCACTTATTCTACAGGAGCCATATTGTTGTAGATTATATCGGCAGTGACTTTTCCAGTACTAACATCTTGAGATGTGTAACCAGAAATGAAGTTTCCTACTTTAAATTCTTTTTGCAACAGTTCTTCCGATGGTTTCGCTGCAGTTGGTCCATTGATCCCTAGCTGGGTTTTGTTTGTTACCGTTACCCATAAATCGCCGACCTTAAAGCTTTTACCGTTTGTACTGACCTCCGTAATCGTTCCCTCGATATTCACAGCTGCTTTGGCTGTGATTTGTGGTCTGTTCGTATCTACTGATGTACTTTGCGTGTCGGTCTTCGAGTGCTGTGTCATCGTGTATGAACCTGTCAATACTGTACAAACTGTGACTATCAGGCCCAAGTTTTTTAAGGATAATTTCATGCTATTTATCATTTTATTTTCCTCCTTAATTGGTGTTGCTTGAATAAGTTTTTTATAAGTTTCTTCTTTGAATCTATCGTTCATCTTTACCTTATCTATCACCGATTTATAGCTAGGTTTCCTCATTCTCAAGCCCTCCAATCTTTTCTTTTAAAAGAAGGCGTCCACGCGCAAGCCAAGTACCCACTGTTGCGGGCTTTGCCTGCAGGATCTCTGCAATTTCTTGGATCGTATATCCCTCATAATAGTGCAGATGGATGGGAATTCGATATTTTTTATCCAGAGCTAATACTGCTTGTAATAACTCATTCTCTTCCTTAGGGAGGTAGCTTAAATCCTCAGGAATTGGGTTTCTGCTGCGGAACCAACCGGTTTTCAGCATGTTTTTGCTTTTGTTAATGGTTGTACGTATGAGCCAAGCTTTTTCATGTTCAGTGTTGTTGAATACGGGGGAATTCTGCAAATATGTTAAAAATACTTCTTGTGTAATCTCTTCAGCGTCCGCTACATTTTTTAGATATGCGAACGCCACTTTAATCAGACTCTGGGAATATAACTCCAGTGCCCGTTGCAAAGCATCATGAACTTCTAGAGAATGATGCACCCCACCACCTCCTTTCACTTTAAATACAACTGAAGACACCTTTATTTTTCATTGAGAATAGAATTTCTTTAAAATATTATTTTAGGCTGAGTTCTCAAGTTGTCTAAAGAGAACGAGCAAAATTCTCGATGCCATTGTACGATGGATGGAAGTAGAAAGTCACACAATAGAAGCAACACACGACGAAAAGTAGTTTATGGATGCAATTATAATTAAGAAATAAAGAGGACCAAAAAGCGATGAAAGTCGATGGGAGATTGAACAACAAGAAGATACTTATCTTGGAGAAAAAGTGATGATTATAAGAGGAAACCTTAATGCATTTAACTCTGAAAAACATCACTCAGTCTTATTTAGATTTTGGGTGCATAAAGCCTCAGGAATTTTAATGAAGATGGAGACTTATAGTGTAGAAGGAAATGTAGTTGATTCATTAGAAACACAGGAGTTTATATTAGATAAACCAATTCCATCAAGATTATGTAGAAACAGCACGAAAATGTACGGTTCCCACGCTCATTTCGTATTTAATTGGTGCTGAACGAACGAGTGGAAAAGTTTACGCCACGCAGCGGATGTGGGTCCAAGTAATGGTCTTGTTTCGGTGAATCATTCATCGCTTTCTAAACATTTAA
>NZ_JBIWDH010000066.1:0-7522 GCF_044761885.1 Lysinibacillus sp. NPDC097231
TCTAAAAATGGTGCGGGTGAAGGGAGTCGAACCCCCACGCCTTGCGGCGCTAGATCCTAAGTCTAGTGCGTCTGCCAATTCCGCCACACCCGCATTTTTTATTGGCAATTTAAATGGTGAGCCATGAAGGACTCGAACCTTCGACCCTCTGATTAAAAGTCAGATGCTCTACCAACTGAGCTAATGGCTCCAAATGGTGCCGGCTATAGGAATCGAACCCACGACCTACTGATTACAAGTCAGTTGCTCTACCTGCTGAGCTAAACCGGCATATGGTGGAGGATGACGGGCTCGAACCGCCGACCCCCTGCTTGTAAGGCAGGTGCTCTCCCAGCTGAGCTAATCCTCCTGGGTATTATGCCTAGCGACGTCCTACTCTCGCAGGGGGAAGCCCCCAACTACCATCGGCGCTAAAGAGCTTAACTTCCGTGTTCGGTATGGGAACGGGTGTGACCTCTTTGCCATCATCACTAGACTATTAACGGCTTTCAATATATGTCGTATTTCTTTGTCAGCTTCTGTCGTTTAGTCAGTCACGTACTTGAGTACGCTCCTTCCTTCTCTCCATCGTTTCCTCGAACTACTCGTATCTTGAAACCCTTATGTATTTCGTTTTGAAGTATTATCTGTCCTTCAAGACAAGAATTATTGTATAACGTTTTCTCACATTGTGCAATACTTTTTTATAAAAAAAAGAAATTATTACTTTTTGAAGATATTTTTGTTATGTAAGAGAAATTATCACTCTGCTACTCATTATAACAATTGTTTAATCAAAAGAAAACAATTAATTTATAATATCAAAAATACACGAAATTCTATGGGGTTATACTCTATTAATATATTTAATCATAGATTTTCATCCCTATTCTTACTCTAATTCACTTTTCAGATGAAAGACTATTTACAATCTTTCACCTGAAAAAGCATTAAATAGTAGAAAGTACCAGTTTTAATTGATCAATTTCCTCAAAAGTTGTTGCTGGGCCAAAAGAAATTCTAAAAAATTGGCGAGCCGCTTCCATAGAATAACCCATTGATAAAATCGCCTTGACACCAGATTCACTATGAATGTCACATGCACTTCCTGTAGAAATACATATCCCTGCTTCATTTAATTTTAACAAAACATATTGACCCTCCACTTTTTTCATTAAGATACCGCAAATATTAGGTAACTGATCCTTACACTCAACTAACTGACACGTTTCAGGCAAAATCTGCTTAAGGTATCGACGTAACATTACATAATGCTGACGATTATCATGATATTCGTCAATCGCTGTAGCAAAAGCGATAATTGCTGGTGTATCTAATGTTCCACCTCTTAATCCACGCTCATGTGTCACACCAGGTGTTAATGCTGGAACACGGAGTTTTGGATTCATATAAATAGCTCCACACCCTTTTGGTCCACCAATTTTATGAGCTGAAACAGTAATAGCATCCACTTCTTGAATTAAAGGGAGCTTACAAAAAGACTGCACACAATCTACATGAAAGTGAATGTTTGACTTTTTTGCTACCTCTGCAATTTTTTCCACAGGTTGAATAGAGCCTATTTCTGAATTAACATGTTGAATCGTTATTAAAGCCGTATCTTCACGTATCGCTTCTTGTAATTGTTCCACATCGATGCACCCATCTTGTTGTAAGGGTAATTTAGTTATCACAAAACCCATCTTCTCAAGTGTATTTAATGCAGCATATACGGATGTGTGTTCAGCTTGTGATGAAATAATATGCTTCCCTTTATTTGATGCTAAAGCTAAAGATAAAATTGCAATGAGATTACCCTCAGTTCCGCTTCCCGTAAAGATTACGCCATCACTGTTCACGCCAAGTGATTTTGCTACAACAGCTCTTGCCTGTTCAACGAAATAATTCGCTTGGCCCCCTACATCATGCAAGCTTGCACTATTCCCATAATACCGTTTCGCTATCTCATAATAAGCCTCAAGAGCTTTTGGAGTCATTGGAGATGTTGCTGCGTAATCTAGATAAATCACCTTATTCTTCCTTTCTGGTTTCAGGTCTTGTTTTCTCTTTTATTTTATGTAAAGATATGTGTCAAGACAACTGTAAAGAAGGTATAGTTATGAATGTAAAGACAGATGTACTTATTATCGGTAGTGGAATTGCTGCACTTCAAGCAGCTCGACTACTCGGAGAACACTTTCAAGTGCAGATTGTTACAAAGTCATCTGTTAATATGAGTAGTTCCTATCGCGCTCAGGGCGGAATTGCTGCCGTTACAAGTCAAGAAGATCACCCAACATTTCATATTGCTGATACGTTGACTGCAGGAGAAAATCATCATGAAAGAAGGAATGTTGAAGTACTTATCGAAAACGGCACCAATATTATACGTGATTTTCTAAAAGAGGGGTTCCCCATTGATCGTCAAGTAGATGGAGATCCAGCTCTGGGCTTAGAGGGAGCACATAGTCATCATCGTATCTTACATGCAGGTGGTGATCGTACTGGTCAAGTACTGATAAATTATTTGCTTGAACAGCTTACACCTAATATCGTTATTAATTGCTATGAAATGGCTTACGAGCTTTTATTGAATACAGCTGGAGATTGTATTGGAGTGCTAACAAGAGGAGAAAAAGGAACCAAACGTTATCTTGCTCATCACATTATTCTTGCTTCTGGAGGTGCAGGGGCTCTCTATTCTTGTACATCTAATTATGAAACAAGTACAGGAGATGGCATCGCTTTAGCATATCGCGCAGGGGCTGCCATCAGTGATATGGAATTTATGCAATTTCATCCAAGCTTACTGTGGTGTAATGGTGAAGCAAAGGGATTAGTCTCCGAGGCTGTACGTGGCCTTGGAGGAATTTTTGTTGATGCACAACGCCAGCCAATTATGAAAGGTATACACGCACAGCTCGATCTAGCACCACGCCATATTACAGCACTTGCGTTATTTAAAAAACGGCTTAATGGGCAAGAAACATTTATTGATATTTCAAGTATTGAGCAATTTGAAATAAAATTCCCTACAGTTGCCCAGCTTTGCCATGACAACCATATTAATCTACAGAATGGTTTGATTCCTGTAGCACCAGGAAGTCATTTCTTAATGGGCGGTGTTATTGCCGATAACATGGGAAGAACATCTATTCCAAATCTCTATGCAATTGGTGAAGTTGCTTGTACAGGGGTGCATGGCGCCAATCGTTTAGCTAGTAACTCTCTATTAGAAGGAATCACGTTTGGGCAAAGAATGGCCCAATTCGTTATTCAAAAAGGTTGCAATCAAAACAATTTCTCCATTGCTTTTAAACATTACCGATATCCAATGCCATTATTATTTACCAAAGATCAATTACGACAAACAATGATGCACACATTAGGCATTGTACGAAATCCTATCGACATGCAGCAATTCGTAAAACAATTGCCATCACTAAAAACACTTCTTGATGTTAATTTAGATGGGTTGAATCGACAGGAACTTGAACTTTATATGATGCATATTGTCGCTACATTAATGGTACATGCAGCCGTTGCACGACCAGAATCCCGCGGAGCTCATATTCGTACTGATAAACCACAGAATGACAGACAGTGGGAAAAACGGTGGATTATTTTTCTACAAGGACAGATGAAAGTGAGGAATTCATTATATGAATATCATCAAACTCGAGGAAATGCTCAAGCAATTTTTCAATGAGGATTTAGGAGATGGAGACTTATCGAGCGAATTTATTTTTTCTGCCGAACAGCAGGGATCTTTTTCTTTCTATGCGAAAGAAAGCGGAATTTTTTGTGGAGCGCCCATTATTGAGTATGGATTTCTTCTACTTGATCGGTTAATGAATATTACACTTTATAAAAAAGATGGAGATCAGGTAAATAACGGTGATGTGCTCGCTGTTATTCAAGGGCCTCTTCAAAAGCTGTTAATTGGTGAGCGTGTTATTTTAAATCTTATCCAACGCATGTCTGCTATCGCTACGGCTACAAATTTAGCAGTCCGTGAAACAGCAGGTACTGATGCGAAGATTTGTGATACACGTAAAACAATGCCTGGATTACGTATGTTAGATAAATATGCTGTTAGAGTCGGTGGCGCCTACAACCATCGCAATGGTTTATACGATACGATTATGCTAAAAGATAATCATATTGCTTTTGCAGGCAGTATTACCAAAGCAGTACAGGCTGCCCGTGCAAAAATTGGCCATACAGTTAAAATTGAAGTTGAAATCGAAACAAAAGCACAGCTACATGAAGCAATCGCAGCTGGTGCAGACATCATTATGTTTGATAATCGTAGTCCTGAAGAAATATGTGAATGGCTTCCCGCTGTTCCTCCACATATCTCTACAGAAGCTTCAGGTGGCATTACGCTTCACAATTTGAACACCTATGCTAAAACAGGCATCCAATGGATTTCACTTGGAGCACTAACACATTCAGTAAAAGCCTTTGATATTAGTGCACTTGTACAAACGAAAGGAGCTAACCCCTTTGTCCATCACTAGTTTATTACAACAAACGTCACTTCTACCAGAGCATTACCGTAGATTATCGAAAAATGAAATGGAATTTCGCATTAAAGCTATAAAAAAGAAATTAGGTAGTAAACTCTTCATTCCCGGACATCATTATCAAAAAGATGAAGTGATTCAATTTGCAGATGCAACAGGCGATTCCTTGCAGCTTGCTCAACTATCAGCAGCTAACAAAGAAGCTGAGTATATTGTGTTTTGCGGGGTACACTTTATGGCAGAAACAGCTGATATGCTTACGACTAATCAACAGCATGTTTACTTACCTGATATGCGTGCAGGCTGTTCAATGGCAGACATGGCAGATATATATCAGACAGAACAAGCATGGCCAATTTTACAGCACCTTTTTGGCGATACTATTATTCCGCTAACATATGTCAATTCTACTGCAGCTATTAAGGCATTTACTGGGCGACATGGGGGAGCCTGTGTAACATCGTCCAATGCAAACGATATGGTCAAATGGGCTTTTACACAAAAACAACGTATTTTCTTTTTACCTGATCAACATTTAGGTAGAAATACTGCGTACGATTTAGGAATTCCACTTCAAAACATGGCAGTTTGGAATCCACATACGAACACGCTTGAAACAGACCAATCCCCTGAAAATATCCAAGTAATTTTATGGAAAGGGCACTGTTCTGTTCATGAAGGATTTACAGTCGAGCATACGAAATTTGTACGTGAGGCACATCCAAATATGCGCATTATTGTTCATCCTGAATGTAGCCGTGAGGTTGTGGCAGCAGCAGATGAAGCTGGTTCTACAAAATATATTATTGATACGATTAATAAAGCACCAAGTGGCTCAGCATGGGCAATCGGTACAGAAATGAATCTTGTTAATCGTATTATTAAGCAGCACCCGGATAAGCAGATTATTTCCCTAAATGAGAACTTCTGTCCTTGTCTTACAATGAACCGAATTGACCTTCCTCATTTACTTTGGTGTCTAGAAAGCATTGAACAAGGGCAACCACATAATCGTATTCAAGTAGATCCTTACATTACAAAAGAAGCAATTAGTTCTCTCGAAAGAATGCTAATAAAAGCTTAAAAAACAAACCGTCTATCACTGCTGGTAGACGGTTTGTTTATAGATGTTGAATAACAATTGTTGAATTTCTTTCAGCAAATGTTTTATGCGCGAAAGCATAGCGACAGCGGCAAATGTTTTATGCGCGAAAGCATAGCGACAGCGGCAGATACAGAAGTCTCCCACCACTATAGTTGGTTAGAAGAATGTGGATTTAAGCTATTTTCAACGGGTGTCCAAACGTCCGCTGAAATAGAGGAACTCAGTCTAAGAACTCCACGTCCAGTGGCAATTTATCTGTGCGAAAGCGAAGCGACAGCAAAAGGGTCTTGTCTGTGCGATAGCGTAGTGCAAACGTAGCGGCAGCAACAATATACTACTGAGTGACTAACATCTTGTTGCTCTCGCTACGTTAGCACTGGCTTTCGCACAAAAAATATCCGCTGGCCCAAGCACAAAGTCAATTCCAGACGCAATTATGCAGAGGCATAATTGATTGAAAAGTTCATTCATTTATAGAATCTTCAAAGCTATCTTCATACAAAAAAAATGCAGTAGATGTAAATTACATCTACTGCATTTTTAGTATGACCCGTACGGGATTCGAACCCGTGTTACCGCCGTGAAAGGGCGGTGTCTTAACCACTTGACCAACGGGCCGATGGCGGAGAAGGAGGGATTTGAACCCTCGCGCCGGTTACCCGACCTACACCCTTAGCAGGGGCGCCTCTTCAGCCTCTTGAGTACTTCCCCAAATAAAAAATGGCTCCGAAGGCAGGACTCGAACCTGCGACAACCTGATTAACAGTCAGGTGCTACTACCAACTGAGCTACTTCGGAATAATGGTGGGCCTAAATGGACTCGAACCATCGACCTCACGCTTATCAGGCGTGCGCTCTAACCAGCTGAGCTATAGGCCCTTGGAGCGGGTGATGGGAATCGAACCCACGACATCAGCTTGGAAGGCTGAGGTTTTACCATTAAACTACACCCGCATTTATGGTGGGTCAGGACGGAATCGAACCGCCGACACTTAGAGCTTCAATCTAATGCTCTACCAACTGAGCTACTGACCCATATTTTTTAAAATTTAAATGGCGGTCCCGACCGGGATCGAACCGGCGATCTCCTGCGTGACAGGCAGGCATGTTAACCGCTACACCACGGGACCATTTTGGTTGCGGGGGCCGGATTTGAACCAACGACCTTCGGGTTATGAGCCCGACGAGCTACCACTGCTCCACCCCGCGTTAATAATATATTCTTTTCGAGTTTTTCAAGCACCATTTATAAAAATATAAACTGGAGGAGGTAGAGGGATTCGAACCCCCGCGCGGTGTTACCCGCCTGTCGGTTTTCAAGACCGATCCCTTCAGCCAGACTTGGGTATACCTCCGTAACAATATATAAATGGTGGACCTTGCAGGACTCGAACCTGCGACCGGACGGTTATGAGCCGTCTGCTCTAACCAACTGAGCTAAAGGTCCTTTAAGATGGCGGCAGAGGGGATCGAACCCCCGACCTTACGGGTATGAACCGTACGCTCTAGCCAGCTGAGCTACGCCGCCAGGATCTTTATACTGGTTATAATCTTATGGTGGAGCCTAGCGGGATCGAACCGCTGACCTCCTGCGTGCAAGGCAGGCGCTCTCCCAGCTGAGCTAAGGCCCCATGAAATGGTCGGAATGACAGGATTCGAACCTACGACCCCTTGGTCCCAAACCAAGTGCTCTACCAAGCTGAGCTACATTCCGAAATATATATGGCGCGCCCGGCAGGAGTCGAACCCACAACCTTCTGATCCGTAGTCAGACGCTCTATCCAATTGAGCTACGGGCGCTAATTACTAAAATAAAAATGGTGCCGAGGGCCGGAATCGAACCGGCACGGTAGTCACCTACCGCAGGATTTTAAGTCCTGTGCGTCTGCCAGTTCCGCCACCCCGGCAC
>NZ_JBIWDH010000067.1:0-6597 GCF_044761885.1 Lysinibacillus sp. NPDC097231
TGGATTTGGCTATCGAAATGAGATCCACCTGTTCCTTCGCTTACAATTGGAAACAGGGCATTGATTTTGTCATCCCCGACTTTTGGTGATGAACCTTTAATATGTAATGATTCCATATTCTATATATTCTATATGATACATTAACTCTAATAATCATACTACCAAAACCTACCATAATGCGAATATATAAATATACCTTGAAGAAAAAAAGGGAGCTGCTTCTCCCTTTTAAATATACCCTCTCTCTTTCAGGCTAGTAAAACTGGTATCACTATTTACTACTAAGTGATCAAGCACTTCGATGCCTAGTAACTTTCCAGCTTCGGCTAATCTCTTTGTAACGTTAATATCTTCCTTCGATGGCGCTATGTCACCACTTGGATGCTGATGAGCAACAATGACACTGGATGCATTATTAAGAATTGCTGATTTAAACACCTCGCGTGGATGGACGAGTGAGGCATTTAACGAACCTACATGACAACAATGAACTGCAATAATATTATTTTTCGATATTTAAGAAAACAACGTTTCACGGTTTAAGAGATACTCATGCATCGTTTTTATTTGCCCAAGACATAAATATTGCTTATGTATCAAAGCGATTAGGTCACATTAATATTCAAACCACACAGAATTATTATCTGGAATTAATGCCAGAAAAAAGCACCAGCAAGATGCTGATGCTTTAAACCTGTTAAGTTCTTTATGAGGTTCAAGCTGATTTGAACCAACTTGAACCAAAAAACCTTTGTAAACGTTGATGCAATAAGAAATTGATTAACGTTTTGAGAACTGAGGTGCACGACGAGCGCCGCGTAGACCTGGTTTTTTACGTTCTTTCATGCGTGAATCACGAGTAAGTAATCCAGCAGATTTTAATGCAGCACGGAAATCTGGGTCTACTTGAAGTAGAGCACGAGCGATACCGTGACGTACAGCACCAGCTTGACCAGTGTATCCACCACCGTTAACGTTTACGTGGATATCATAGCTTCCTGTAGTTTCAGTAGCTACTAATGGTTGTTTAATTACTTCACGTAATGCAGCGAATGGTACGTATTCTTCGATTTCACGTTTGTTGATAACAATTTTACCTGTACCTGGTACTAGACGTACGCGAGCTACAGAACTTTTACGGCGACCAGTGCCGATGTATTGAACTTGTGCCAAAGTAATATCCTCCTCTTAATTTATATTATCCGCGAAGCTCGTATGCTTCTGGTTTTTGTGCAGCATGTGGATGTTCTGTTCCTGTGTAAACGTTTAGTTTACCGAACATTTTACGACCTAAAGAGTTTTTAGGAAGCATCCCTTTGATCGCTAATTCGATCATTCTTGTTGGGTACTTATCTAGCATTTCACCAGCAGTACGAGTTTTTAAACCACCCGCAAATTGAGTATGGTGACGGTAAAGTTTACCCTCTAATTTGTTACCAGTTAAATGGATTTTGTCAGCGTTGATGATGATTACGTGATCACCTGTGTCA
Source organism: Lysinibacillus sp. NPDC097231 (assembly GCF_044761885.1). Lineage (NCBI taxonomy): Bacteria > Bacillati > Bacillota > Bacilli > Caryophanales > Bacillaceae > Lysinibacillus > Lysinibacillus sp. NPDC097231. Next base: position 1,491 of record NZ_JBIWDH010000067.1, read on the forward strand.
ACGTTTGGTGTGAATGTTGGTTTATGTTTACCACGTAAGATTGCAGCTACTTCAGAAGCTAAACGTCCAAGAGTTTGGCCTTCTGCATCAACTACTAACCATTTACGGTCTACTTCGTGACCTTTAGCCATGAATGTTGTACGCATGTATATATCCTCCTAATCGATTCGATTACCGTTATTTTTCATTAAACTACACTATAAGTTTTCGGGGCTTATTTGTGGTGGTAATGAAAATACCATCTGTTATCATATAATGAATGACTTTTAAAGTCAAGCAATTTCAATAAACACCTGGAGAAGTTGTTCAGATTCATTGATTGGTTAAATTAGGGCTTTTGTGAGCCTTCATTTTGTACTTCCTAATGCCTTATCACCATCACGTTTGGTCGATTTCCGCTTCGACTGGGCGCTTTCCTAAGGGCGTGAGGCAACAAGTGTTTTCTGCCGCGAAAGCGCAGGATGTTGGTCACGAAGTCATTATCACAAGACGTGATGCTTTTAGCCTTCGTTCCCCTAATTCACTTCGCTACGTGACGCTAATCCCCAAGGAGTCGCACAGTCTCTATTCCAATCAACTCATACACATGATATAAATGGCATCTCCAACTTTTGTTGATAGCCTTTTAATAGAAGACTTTTTCAAGATATAGACCTTGTGGAGGAGCAGTTTTTCCTGCTTTATCACGATTCAAAGATTTAACGACTAACTCCACGTTCTCAATATCACGACGTCCTACTCCAACCTCCCAAAGTGTACCTGCAATAATGCGTACCATATTATATAAGAAGCCATTTCCTTCGATAATCATATGAAGCTCCTCATCGTACCACTCAAATTGCAATGCAGTTACTGTTCGCACCTTATCCTTAACACTTGTGTTGGCTGCACAAAAGCATGAGAAATCATGTGTACCGATAATGGCCTTCGCTGCCTCCTGCATTGCCTCAACATTTGGCTTTACACCATTTGTCTCCACTGTATAATGTCTGCGGAATGGGCTCTGTACAGACTTACATGACCATATATAACGGTACCGCTTCCCTGTCACACTGTAGCGCGCATGAAAATCAGCAGTCACTTCTTCAACTGTCATTACTCGAATATCTTTTGGTAGTTGAACATTCAATGCTTTCATATATTTTTCTACTGGAATCGCAAGTGGCGTATCAAAATGCAATGTTTGGCCCGTGGCATGTACTCTTGCATCTGTACGACCACTTGCAGTTACCTTGATCTTTTCCCCTTTATGCATCATGGCTAGAACACGCTCAAGCTCTGCCTGGACAGTACGTTCCCCCGGTTGTACCTGGTAGCCTGAAAAATGTGTTCCATCATAACTAATTACTACTTTTAATCGTCGCATAAAGCTTACTCCTTTTAACTTCTATAGAAGAATAATAAAACGGACATTGCTACTAATAACACGAGCGCGAATGTATCGCTCATATCCCACTTTAGCTTGCGGTACCTAGTACGCCCCTCGCCTCCTCGGTAGCCTCTTACTTCCATAGCCGTTGCTAAATCCTCAGCTCGTTTAAAAGCACTTACAAAGAGAGGTACTAGTAAAGGTACAACCGCCTTAATGCGATCCTTGATAGGGCCAGAAGATAAATCCGAACCACGTGCCATTTGTGCCTTCATAATTTTATCTGTTTCATCCATTAAGGTCGGAATGAAGCGCAATGAAATAGACATCATAAGAGCTAACTCATGGACAGGCACTTTCAATGCCTTTAATGGATTTAGCAATACTTCAATGCCATCCGTAATTGAAATCGGAGAAGTTGTAAGCGTCAAGATAGATGTCATAAATACTAGAACTAGAAAACGTATCGAAATAAATATCCCTTGTCGGATACCCTCTTCATAGATAGTGATAAACTTCCACTCAAATACTGGGGCGCCTTCCTTCGTCATAAAAATATGAAGCAGGAAGGTAAATGCCATTAAAAATAGTACCGGCTTTAAACCATTAATTAAAAAATACAGGCGAATACGTGACACTAGCACAATGAGTAAAGTAAATGCCAACAGCAATGCATATGTCACTGTATTGTTTGCTAAAAACACAATAATAATGAAAGCGAATACAAATATGAGCTTTGATCGTGGATCGAGCTTATGAACCGGAGAATTTCCAGGTAAGAAGCGCCCAAATATCATTTTCTCCATCATGATTCTGCACGCTCCTCTCTTAACACTTGAGCAATTTCAGCAGCAAGCTCCTCCTCCGTTAAACATATCTTAGAGAAGGACTTATTGATCATATTTTCGATTTTTTGCTGAAAGCGTACGATACGGGGTGGCTCTAAGCGGTAATTCTTTAATGTCTCAACATCTCTGAAGATTTCTTGAGGTGCACCGCTTAATACATTTTTTCCTTCATGCATGATGATAATATTGTCTGCATAACGGGCTGCATCCTCCATGCTATGCGTAACGAGAATCGTCGTTAGCCCTCGTTCCTGGTGAAGCTTATAAAACATATCCATAATTTCTTTTTGACCACGTGGATCAAGCCCAGCAGTTGGTTCATCCAAAACAATAACTTCAGGTTCCATCGCTAATACACCAGCAATTGCCACACGGCGCATTTGTCCCCCTGATAAATCAAAAGGTGATTTTTCAAGTACGCTTTCTGGCAAGCCTACTAAACCTATAAGCTCTTTTGCTCGCGCTTCAGCCTCTTGCTCCGGTACGCCAAAATTCATAGGACCAAACATAATATCCTTTAACACCGTTTCCTCAAACAATTGATGCTCTGGGAATTGAAATACAATACCAACCTTTTGACGAACAGCTTTTAAATTCTTCGCCTTTTTTCCTGCTGCAACGATACGATCTCCAATATGTACCTCCCCTGAAGTAGGTCTTAGAAGTGCATTAAAATGCTGAAGAATTGTCGATTTACCGGAGCCAGTATGTCCGATAATCGCCTGATACGTATGTGATGGAATTTCAAAATCTACATCGAATAATGCACGTTTTTCAAAGGGTGTACCTTGTGCATAGGCAAAGCTTACTTGTTGAAGTTTGATGTCCATAAATCATTCACCAACTCTTCTTCTGTCATATGTTGTCCCATTAGTGGAACACCTTCCTTTTGCAATAACTTGGATAACTTCATGGCAAATGGTAAGTCCAGTCCCAGCTCAACTAACTTGTCCCCTAGTGCAAAAATTTCAGCAGGTGTACCTTCAGCAAATTTCTTACCATCATTCATAAAAAGAACACGATCTGCAAGCATTGCTTCCTCTAAATCATGTGTAATAGATATTACCGTTAGCCCTGTTTCTGCACGTAAAGTTTGAACTGTTTGTAATACCTCTGCACGTCCTTGTGGATCTAGCATAGATGTTGCTTCGTCTAAAATAAGAAGCTTTGGTTTTAATGCGAGTGCACCTGCGATGGCAACACGCTGCTTTTGCCCACCTGATAAGTGATGTGGTTCATGATCTAAAAAATCGCTCATCTTTACTTGCTCAAGTGCTGCATTTACACGTTCCACCATATCTTCAAATGGCACACCGTTGTTTTCAAGGGCAAAGGCAACATCATCCTGCACTGTCGCTCCAACAAATTGATTGTCTGGATTTTGGAAAACCATACCCATTTGTGAGCGGCTCTCCCAAAGGTTTTCCTCACTCAACACTTCGCGTAATATACGCACATCACCCTGCTGTGGATATAACAAGCCATTCATAAGCTTTGCAATGGTGGATTTACCAGAACCGTTATGGCCAACAATGGCAATCCATTCACCTTCCTGTACCGCGAAGCTTACATTTTCTACAGCATTGCGACTTTCATTTTCTTCTGGTGTATATGAAAACGTTACATTATTTAACGATAAAATTTCAGGCATTTCTAGAACTCCTCTCTACATGCTCAGCTCTACTAACTAACTTACACTTTTTTATGTATGAATTCTACTACAATCATTATGTCGATAAAGAAAGTAAAAAGGCTTTCTCTTCTTTCATCTATTTCAATATAATTTGAATGGTTTTTCAAGAATCAATAAAAAGAAGGCGTATATAAAAAAAAGCACCACTATATTGGCGCTATCTCTTATTGCTTGTTTAAAAAATAAAAAAGCGCGCACCTCATTCGATAGAAATGCGCAAGTCGTTACATTTACAAGAAACGAGGGTGCTCAAGCCCTTGTTTCCTTTGAATGAGGTGCGGAGAGCTAAACGAGACGCCACACAACAGTGTCCGCTCATCATAACGCTCAGCTTAATTATTTGTCGTATAAATCGTTTATAAAGAAAGAGGGTGGTGATTCCACCCTCTTCACCACTTGTCTTCTCTTATGATTCAATTATGCCTCGGCATAATTGCGTCCGGAATCGGCTTTGTGCCTAGGCCTGCATGATGCAGGTCAGTTAGCCGTTATCGCATGGATGCGATGGTTTTAGGCTAACATCCTTTTTAGAAATACTTTGCGATTCCGTGACATCCGCCGGAGGCTTTAACTTCTTTAAAGAAGTTAAACTAATTCAATCACAACAACAGGTGCACCGTCACCACGACGTTGACCTACTTTAAGAATACGAGTGTAACCACCTTGACGCTCTGCATAACGTGGTGCAACATCATCGAATAACTTTTGAAGTGCAAATGAAGTTGTTTCGTTACCTTCTGCATCAGTAGTTGTTACTAGTTCACGACGGATGAATGCAGCAGCTTGACGGCGTGCATGTAAATCACCGCGTTTACCTAATGTAATCATTTTTTCAACAGCTTTACGTACTTCTTTAGCGCGAGCCTCAGTAGTTTCGATACGCTCGTTGATGATTAAATCAGTAGCTAAGTCACGTAACATCGCTTTACGTTGAGAACTTGTACGACCAAGTTTTCTGTAACCCATGGATGTTTCCCTCCTTTATAAAAAATATCTGATCTTATAAGTTTTGTTTAAATCGCTTAGTCTTCTTTGCGTAATCCTAAACCAAGCTCTTCTAACTTCGCTTTTACTTCTTCTAGTGACTTACGTCCAAGGTTACGAACTTTCATCATATCGTCTTCTGACTTATTCGCAAGTTCTAGTACTGTATTAATACCAGCGCGTTTTAAGCAGTTATAAGAACGAACAGAAAGT
>NZ_JBIWDH010000068.1:0-4606 GCF_044761885.1 Lysinibacillus sp. NPDC097231
GATGATGGGTCAATTTGGCGTTGACACTCATGCATCATACAAGAGGGCTTTTTCTTTTTCAAGCCCCTGAAAATCCTTCTAACAGGAATGCTCCTATCCTATAGCTGATACCTTATCTTATGTACAATAAAGACTTTCGGTGTTTATGGCTAATGCTTTGAAAAAATTTCTACGGCTAAATATTAAAGCAGATCCAATTTACGCTTCTTCAAAAGGAGTTATCAAGGTGGATGTTTGTGAATACAAAAAATATGATAAATAATGAAAGGAAGCCTTAACCATAATTAAGTCTTCCTTTCATTGTTTTTATGATAGAAGCAATCTATTGATTTCTTCTATCAAAGATTAACCATAGCAACGTAGTAGCTGCGGCAAGCATCACCATAACGAATCCATATATAGGCGTATGAGCTAATGATTGGTAGCGAACGATAAATCCTCCGATGTATGATCCTAGGAAAATACCAATGTTAAAGGCCGAAATATTTAACGCTGAAGCCATTGAGATAGCCGATGGTATATATTTTTCTGAAAGCTGAACGGCATAAACCTGTAAACCAGGTACATTCATAAACATAAATAGCCCCATCATTAAGACCATTATTAATCCAACGATGGATGATTCTAAAAAGAAGTTAATGCCGAGTAGAGCTAATGCTAATCCTATTAAGATAATAAAGATAGAACGTAAAGGATTATTATTCGCGAAATGACCACCTAATGTATTACCGATTGCAACACAAATACCGTATACAACTAAGATTACGACTATTGCTTTAGGTGAGTAGCCCATATACTTCTCTAAAATAGGAGAAATATACGTATATACTACGAATGCGCCACCATATCCAATGGCAGTAATAAAGAGAATTAATAGCATTCTTATATTCCCTAATACTTTCCCGATATCTCGAATAGATATTGGATTCCCTTTTGATAATTGGCTAGGTACAAGCAGAGCATTACTAATTAATCCGATAATACCAATAACGACAATGAAAATGAACGACATTCGCCAGTCAGTTACTTGTCCAATAAAAGTTCCTAATGGGACACCAGTTACAGTTGCTAATGTTAGTCCTGTGAACATAAAAGCTATTGCACTTGCACGTTTATTAGGTGCCACAACATCTGCAGCTATAACAGAGGCAATGGACATAAACACGCCATGTGCTAATGCTGAAATAACACGGCCGGCAAGTAGTAAAGAGAATAAGGGTGCTAGAGCTGCGAGTAAATTCCCGATAATAAAAAGCACCATGACGAGCAGTAACACTTTTTTGCGACTAAGGTGCGATGTAAATGCTGTTAGAAGTGGTGCACCAATAGTTACACCAAGTGCATATATAGAAACGGTTAAACCCGCCGTACTCAACGTTATGCCAAAATCCTTTGTAATTAATGGAAGAAGTCCGACGCTTATAAATTCTGTAGAGCCAATACCAAAAGCACTGATCGCAAGTGCGAGTAATGTTAGTTTAGCATTCGGTACTTTTGTATCTTTCATTCTAATAATATCTCCTTTGATTTTTTGTATAGTATATAGTAATATTCATACATACCTAAAAGTTATATAGGGTACTTTTAGTTACTTTTGAATATTACAGGGGGTTTACAATGAAAAAAGTTTATAATATTGGTGTTGAAGCCACTCTTGAAGTCATTGGGGGCAAATGGAAACCTGTTATTCTTTGTCATCTTAACCACCATGGTAAGATTCGCACGAATGAATTTCGCCGATTGATTCCAGGCATTTCACAAAAAATGCTAACAAGCCAATTGCGTGAATTAGAGCAGTCTGGATTAATTAATCGCAAGGTTTTCAATCAAGTACCGCCAAAAGTTGAATATTCGCTAACACCATATGGTCAAGAGATGGACCCTGTGCTGAATGTCCTTTGCACTTGGGGTGAACATCATATCGAAATGATGCAAGATAAAGGTGAAGATGTACTGTTAATGCAACGTGATGAAGATATCGCCATAAAGCATACATCTTAAATAGATTAGAAAGAGACTGTCTAAGAGAAGAAAATAAGACAGTCTCTTTCACGTTTACATAGCTAACGTTTACATGACAAAATCAAATTCATCTGGGTTTGGTCCAACACGTTGATCTAGATTCATGGCGTTAATGATTGCCATCTCTTCATCAGTTAGTGTGAAATCAAAAATATTAGCGTTTTGAATCATTCGTTCTTTACGTACAGATTTTGGAATTGTAACGATACCATTTTGAATATCCCAGCGTAAGATAACTTGTGGATTTGATTTCCCGTATTTTTCAGCTATTTTTGAAATAGTTTCATTATCAAGAAGTCCACCTTGCATTAATGGTGCCCAAGCTTCCATTTGTATATTGTGCTCTTCACAGAATGAACGTACCTCAGTTTGTTGCAATCGTGGATGAAGTTCAACTTGGTTAATAACTGGTTTGATACGAGCTATTTTAAGAAGATCCTGTAAGTGCGATACTTGGAAGTTACATACCCCAATAGCTTTAATTTTTCCTTGCTCGTATAAATCTTCGAGTGCTCTCCAAGCTTCTGCAAATTTATTTTTACCTGGCCAATGAATAAGATAAAGGTCTAAATAATCCAGCCCTAATTTTTCTAAGCTGTCCTCGTATGCTGCAATTGTCTCTTCGTAGCTCAAGCCATCGTTCCATACTTTGGATGTAATAAATAATTCCTCACGTTTTAAACCAGTAGTTGCTAGTGCCTGACTAATACCTTCACCAACACCTGCTTCATTTCCATAAATAGCAGCAGTATCGATGCTACGGTAACCAACCTCAATCGCATTTTTCACCATTTCTGCTGTAACATCATTTGGTACTTGGAATACGCCTAGACCCATACCAGGCATTTGTAAGCCGTTATTTAATGTAATTTTATCTTGTAAATGATTAATCATTTTTCTGTCCTCCAATTTTCGTTAGTGCTTTGTTGCTTTCTTATTATGCTTCCATGCCATTGCAAAAAAAAGTACGCACTTTTTAGTTTCATAGAAACGTAGAGGTAACTTTTGTGAGATATCAATGGTTCGTGTAAGAAATTTTTATTAGTTTACGTGGTTCTACCCTCTGTATGCGTTACAATTAATGGTAAGAATTTGAAACTTCGAAAAGGGGTGGTAAACATATGGTAATAACAAAAAAATTGGCAAATCACTTAGAAGAGACCGAAATAAAGATGTTCGAATCAAGGCTGAATGCAATTAAGGAAATTCAGAACAATGCAATGGGAGTGGAGGTTGGTCAATTTGATGATGCCTATGCTTTCTCCATTAAAAACATTCCCGGTCCCTCTTACAATGTGGTAAAGGGCGATAGCTTGAGTTCGGAGAATACCATAGATAAAGTACTTAGCTTTTATAGAGCAAGAGAAATACCAGCTCGTTTTGAATTAGCCCCTCAATATGTAAATGCTACTTCCTTACAGAAATTACATAACGTTGGTCTTTTTCAGAGTGATTTTCATTCAACATTGTATTGTGAGCTAAATGGAGAGATGGTAGGGGAAACAAAGAATTCTACTATTAAAATAAGGCAAATCGATGAAGCCGAATTTGAGTGTTACGGAAATATCTATGTTGAGGGTTTTGATATGCCAGCATTTTTAGCAGAAAGTGTTGCGACAAATAATAAAGTTTTGTATGACAAGCCAGGTTGGTCGTTTTATATTGCTTCTCTTGAAAACGAGGATGTTGGTGTCGGCTCTTTATATGTATATAATGGGACAGCCATATTAGCTGCATCTGCCGTGAAACCAATTGCCCGTAATCAAGGGATTCACCAAGCATTAATACGGTTTCGTATCAATGAAGCCATCAGACAAAATTGTAGCTTAATGATAGGTCACGCAAAATTCGTCTCCATTAGCCAAAATAATATGGAGCGCTGTGGATTAAGAATGGCTTATACAAAGAGTATATGGACAGAAGCAACATAAAAGTTTTCCAGAATGTGGGAGGGTATTCGCTGCTTGGAATAGAATAAGTAATTGATGCTTTTATAAAGGAGATGGATAGATGAATCGTTTAAATTTAATTACGTTGGGTGTAAAAGATATGATTGAGTCTCTTAGTTTTTATCGAGAAGGTCTAGGGTTTGAAGTGATTGTTTATGGCGAGGAAACAAACCCAGATGTTATTTTCTTTAATAATGCAGGGACAAAAATCTCACTATTTCCGATTGACCGTTTAGTAAAAGATATTAACGAAGCAAATCCGCCAGCAATCGGCAATGGCTTCAACGGTATTACACTTGCTTATAATGGAAAATCAAAAGAAGAGGTAGATCAAGTATTTGATTTAGCCAAAAAGGCAGGGGCGAACATCGTCAAGGAACCTGAAACCGTATTCTGGGGAGGCTATAGTGGCTATTTCCAAGACCCAAACGGCTACTATTGGGAAGTTGCTTACGGAGACATGTGGCAGTTTGACGATAATGATATGTTGATTATTACAAATAACTGAAAAGATGGACGTATTTGGGGAATCCAAATACGTTTTTTATGTGCGCCCGGCATGCGTATGAACTATAGGGTGCAAGTCCCGAACCCCGAAGACAGAAGTAGAGGTTAGCCAAGAGCAAGGGTGTCCG
>NZ_JBIWDH010000069.1:0-4437 GCF_044761885.1 Lysinibacillus sp. NPDC097231
TGATGGGTCAATTTGGCGTTGACACTCATGCATCATACAAGAGGGCTTTTTCTTTTTCAAGCCCCTGAAAATCCTTCTAACAGGAATGCTCCTATACAATTCGTTTGTATAAAAGGCATACAAAAAACCCCGTCCCAAGTAAGGGACGGGGTTAACCGCGAATACCACCCTAATTCTATTGAAGCAACGTTCAATAGCACTCAGCAACGTACAATCATACGTGTTCTTTTTAACGGTAGACACCCGAATTAGCCTACTATATTCAGCTAATCTTCTCAGAGAGGATCTTCGTGTAACACTTGCACACCGACTTCCACCATTATGTCGGCTCTCTGTAGAACAAAATGAAACACTACTCTTTCTCATCAACGAATTTGTATGCTTTTATTGCCATTCATCTTATCAAACTAAATTTTGTCTGTCAATTTCAAATCAAAAATATTTTCCTATTATAATTCACTAAGACAAGTTGCAATGCTTTGATGGAGAGTGGCGTATTGTAGTTTGCCATTCGTTTGAATATAAAAGCTTTTTAACAGTGTTTTGCAATTGAATAGGATTATTCTATAGTGTTCTAAATCCAATTGACTCTTTTGTGTCATTAAAGTTATAGGAATTTGCAGCAATAATTGGATAATCTCTTGCTGCTCCAAACCATGCTCAAGCATTGTTAGAATAGGTACTAATAGCCTTTCATCTTCATTATGAATAAACACATAATCGTTCCGCAAAATCATGTTCCATAATGCATGTAGAAAATCAACATATGTCTCTTTACTGATTTTAGGATTTTTCACGAGTTCATCTATAGCATCCGATACATGTGCCACACTATGAGCCCATCCTTTTCCTGTGACATAGCCTCTTACATCCTTTTCTGCAGCTAAATAAGCGAGTAATTTATCTTTACAATCATCAAGTTTGTGTTGGGATAAAAAATCATCTTGATGATCTCGAAATAAAATAAGCGCTAGCAATAGTGATGTAAAGGTGCGAGTAAAAACCAAATCGGATTCACGTTCTTCGATACCCTTACATAATAAATTGTTCATACTGAAATCCAAAAGCTCTGTTAAACGGCTATGATCCAGTAGATTTTTTTCGAGGATCCAATCATAAAATGATCCATATATTAGATTGTCTCGTAACTCACTGTTGGTCGAGCCGATATGCGCTAGCATTGAATGCAAAAGCTGCTCTTGATTCTCCTGTTCCAAAGTTGCTTGACCTTTTTCCAACGCTTGCAGTCTATCTTTTAATTCATCTTCCCTTAATATATCATTTAACAGCATATGTATTTTTCTCCTTTGTTTTATTAATTTCCGTGCTCAATGATACTTTCTCGGTAATTGGCATCGCCCAACGCCAGGATGACTATTCTCGAGACTTGCTTTTTAAATAAACCAGTAGAAGAGGCAAGTTTAGAGAAAAAATTCAGTGGCATTGTCCAAGATAGCAAATCTAAGCTCTCCTTTCTATTTTAAAAATCAAAAGACCCTCTAACTAAAAAAAATATTACAATAATTGTACCTTATTCCAAATAAAAAACCTATTTGTTTGAAAAGCTAGACATTCCTTTCATTTGAATGTCTAGCTTTTTATCACTGATATTCTTCTATGATTTTCATGCCAATAATATCTTTAAAATCTATGAAAGGTTTAGAACCATCACTACCTATACCCTCGCTATATTGCACTTCTACTCGATCACCGATTGATAATGTTTGAGGGACATCCACTAGCGGGAACCACGTACCGTTTGTATATTTTTGAACGATTTCATCCGCGGATAGCTTACCAATATCGGTTGTTGCAACACCTGATACAACTAAAAATTCATGTTCCTTTATAGCTAAGACCATACCGCTCCTTGTAAGGATCATTTGACTTTCCTTTGGAGGAACCTTATATTTTTCGCGTAAGGAAGCTATTTCTTCATGATAATGCAGCTCTAAATAATTCATTGCATCTCTCGCAATGAACCAATTTAGTATCTGGTCACTTACATCTGGAAATTCATTCTTAGACTGCTCCCATAATAAATTGGTCATTGCAGATTTATAGGCGATTGGCTTTGCGTAACGTGCAATAAACTCATCCCTTGTGATTCGAAGTAATTGTAAACGTTCATCAAATGTTGGATTTATATCATAGTTTAATTCTTCCATCACTGTTTCTAGTTCTTTATCGATTTGTTCTTGTGTAGGTGCTAACCCCTTCGATTGTGCATAAGCAAAGGAAGATTCCAAACGTAAAAAATTATCGAAACTTGCTGCATATAAGCGATTTTTACCATTTATACGAGAATCTCTTTGTAAGTGTAGCTCTATAATTTTTTCATCTAATACGGGGGGAATAGTGGCTGATAGCTCCAGATTATCATTGTATTGGCTATACATAAATACTCCTATACATACTGTCAAAATGACGGTAAGAATACCATATTGCCAGCGTCTAGAGCTTTTTTTGACATCACGCTGTTCTAGATGCTGAATGACATTTGTCATCACACGCTTTTTACTTTCTGTTAAATCCCTTAGTACACTCACATTAACTTTACTCATGCAATAGCACCTCCCATTCTATATGCTGTAGCTTTGGCTTTAATAACTCTCGCCCACGACGTAGCCTCGTTTTCACTGTACTCACTGGAATACGTAATAGCTCTGCAATGTCGACAACTGACATTTCTTCAAAATAAAAATGGATAATAACCTCACGCTGTTTCAATGGAAGCTCCAGGATTGCATTTTCAATTAATGTTTGTTCATCCTGCTGTACAAGCATATCCCTTCTTATGATTGCCTTCTTAGCAAAAATTTTCTGTTGTACCTGTATTTTACGGTATGTCCAGCTACGTAAATAATCCTTACTTTTGTTAATGACGAGCTTCGATAAGTATGCTTTTAACTCTCCACGTTCTTCATAGTTATGCTGATTATCATAGAACTTAATAAATACATCTTGAACGATATCCTCTGCGCTTTGTAGATCCCTAACGTAATAAAAGGCAAGTCGGATTAGTCTTTCTGTATGTCGTTCCATGATTTCTTCGAGTTCATTTATTCCAAGCAACATTTCTCCCCCTCTCTGCCCTATAAACGGTGCTCATGGTACAGAGGTTTGCTTTTTTGCAATTTACTTGTATTTTTTATCAGAAAATGGTGCAATGACTGTTTTTTCGGTTGAAGATAGCACGATATTGGTAGAAGGTGTTCCATAGGGCATAGCCGCATCAATAAACTGCTCTAATGTTTCAACTGAATAGGTTGCTAATTTGACAATATAGCTAATCTCCCCTGCTACTCGATAGCATTCTAGAACATCTGGATGAGCATAGCAAAATTCCGAAAGACTTTTACAATCGATGGATTTAAATAAAATAATCGCCTGAATAGTACGTGCCATTTTTTTGATGTTGACCTTTGCATGATATCCTTCAATCACACCTTGTTCCTCAAGCTTTTTGACGCGTTCAATAACAGCGGGAGAAGATAAATGTACAGTTGTGGCTAATTCCTTCATCGAGATTTTCGCATTATGCTGTAACTCCTGTAAGATTTGAGTATCAATTTGATCCATAGTCATCCACCTTTCATAATCAACTACTATGCGTATAATTCCTTTTATTATAAGGTATTTTATCTAAATTACATTATACAGCTCCTGTTACAAGGAGGCTCTATTGATTACAATAAAAGCATAAAGGAGGCAGGAACAATATGAAAAAAGTATTATTACTATTAGCAAATGGCTTTGAGGCTGTGGAAGCGAGTGTTTTTACCGATGTACTAGGCTGGAATAAATGGGAAGGTGATGGAACAACAGAGGTTGTCACGGTAGGCTTACATGATCAGCTGCAATGCACATGGAATTTCAAGGTCACTCCTGAGAAATTGCTTCATGAAATTGATTTAGAGGATTTTGATGCTTTGGCTATCCCAGGTGGCTTTGAAGAAGCGGGATTTTATGAGGATGCCTTTAGCGAGGTATTTCAAGCGGTGGTTCGTTATTTTGATGATCAGAAAAAACCGATTGCAACGATTTGTGTAGCTTCCCTTATTTTAGGACATAGCGGTATTCTACATAATCGTCAGGCAACAACCTACAATCATCCAACAAGTAAACGATTAGCACAGCTTGAAAGCTATGGCGCGGCGATTGTCAACGACCGCATTGTGCAAACAGAACATATTTTAACCTCCTCCAATCCCGGAACAGCCTTTGATGTAGCGTTTCGCTTACTAGAAACACTGACATCTGCCCCAAATACAAAGAAAGTAAAAGACTTAATGGGCTTTCGCTAGTATTTAGAAGATTTTTATCTAGTTACAGCATTATAAAAAGAGGCTGGGACAAAACTAGCTGATATTCAAGAAAAAAGGGAAATCGATGTTATTCGATTTCCCTTTTTTCTTGTTTGACCCTATTTCTCGG
>NZ_JBIWDH010000070.1:0-3933 GCF_044761885.1 Lysinibacillus sp. NPDC097231
AACTCTCCATAAAAGAAATTTGATTAGCTCAAATTGTTTTGCTGGCATCTTTATGATGTCCAAAATTTGTTTTGTTCACTAACTCAAGGTTAGCTCCTAAAAACTTTATTGATTACGTTTTGCTTGTTCAGTTTTCAAGGTTCATTTGTTACCGTTCCCTCTTCTGTAAGAGTTAACTTTTATATAATAACATGTTTCATATACAATGTCAAACAGTTATTTTATATTCATATTATCCTAGTTGTGTGTTTCAACAGCAACTTTTATATAATAACACCTACATTTTAGATCGTCAACAGTTTTCTATCATTTTTTTCGAAAGGTACTATAATATAAATCTTGGCCATGTTTTTAAAAATTGAATAGTACGGTTTCTTCCGATTTCTAGAAGTACTTCTTTAGCTTCTTCATCTAAATCAAATTGTGTGGCACTATAATCATCAACGGGGATGAAAATAATATCTTTCTCATGTCGTCTTGAAATATATCTTTCATCATGAGCATCTTTCATAGTTGAAAATAAGGCTTCATATAAGTCTAATCCATTTTTAATTTCATGTGGACACTGTTCTTCCCTACGTCTACTCAATTTTAGTCCAATAATTGGTCGCACTTTCCGACCCTCCCTATCGTCAAATATCCATAGCGGAAAATTACTCAATACTCCACCATCTACAATAATGGATTCTCCTTTTCCTGTTTTTAATGTAACAGGTTCAAAAAAGAATGGGATACCACAGCTCATACGTAAAGCACAGGCAACTGAGAAATTTTTAGCATCAATATGATAGTTTGATAAATCATCTGGTAAAACAATCATTCTACCATTTGTTAAATCAGAGGCCACTAATTTCAAAGAATCTTTCGGTAAATCTGCAAAAGTATAAATCCCTTTTGCAGACAATTTTTGGAAAAACCATTTTTCTAATGCCTTACCTTTATATAAACCTAGATGGCGATAAACATTAACCCACTTCATAAACGGAAATGGTAAGAACGTTTTTCTTGAATCTAGTAATGAAGGTACATCCAGCTCTTCTAGCATAGTTTGAATTTCTTTTCCGCTATATCCTGCAGCAATAAAAGTTGCTAAAATTGCGCCTGCACTCGTTCCAGCTACCCGTCTAAAGCGGAAATTTTCAGCTTCTAGTACCTGATACGCTCCAACCAGTGCAAATCCCTTCAGACCCCCACCAGAAAAAACACCATCAATCCACAAAATTTCCACTCCTTTTTAAAGTAATCTTTACATTATAAGAATCAGTGTCAGCGATTAGAACTAAAATAAACGGATTAATGTGAATTCCTGTACCTCTAAAACTAGAAATACTTATAAAAGTAAAAGGATTAAGCTCTGTATAAACAGTGCCTAATCCCCAGAAAACAACATAAATAAATATTGTAGTTTTATATATCACTTAATTCTTTTCATCATATATTTAAAAAAATGTATTTATTAAAATCGACATTAAATATTCGCATATCCCCCCTCTAAATTAGGTGCTTTGTGAATAACAACTGGAAAAATAGAATTAAGTTTACTTTCCGATATTCTAAAATTTTACTATGTATTCTTTAAACACATTATGATCAATAGATTCTACTTTCTTTCAATCAATCGACTTATTTATTTCTGCACAACAGAACCATAAAGATAAATTTAATCAGTGGAGATCTTCATCCTTCACTGATTATTAGTCTTCACCAATCGGGCATTAGCGGGCAATTAATCTCCACTTAGTTTCTTTGCTTTCCCTGAATTTTAGGTGGAAGTCTTCTGTAGCTGACGCTTTGCTTTCGCTACAAAAAACATTTGCTGAATGAAGTTAATGCGGGATAAATAGAATTATCCATATCGCTTCTATTCTAGCTTGTATTGTTTATGAAAGTATTCACAAGCGTTGGTCCCTTAGAATAGATACCTGACCATTATTACTTATTGCTGCGAATCTTATGGCTTAATTCGATAGAGAAAATTTATCCCTCTTTTTCAATGTATTTCAATGCGAACAAAAATGAAATTGTATTTAAAAATGTATTTATTTTCTTCATTAATTCAGTTGTTATTTGCTTGCTTCTTTAATTTATTCGATTATTCATATCCTTTTCATGGAAAAACATTCTTTAAAACAAATTTAGAATACCTAGTCTTCCTTCATCTGACAAATATGCATCAATGGTATATTCATCATTTTCAATTAATTCTCATTAATAGCTTGAGGAACTTATAATCTTAACTCTATATTAAATATCTATAAATGGTGGGCATTTTTCATAACTCAATATTAATTACACCTTGGTGTGTTTGTTTCTTACGCGCGATTACTTCAGGAACACAGCATTTTTAGACTGAGTTTTCCTATCCCAGTAGTACCTATCACCCTCTAAAAAGGGATTACAACCGCATTCACTTCACGATCTTTAGATTAAAAGTTTCAATAGCTAACGTTTCACTTTACTTTTTCTATTAGAAACATTTGCTGAATTAAGATAAAAATTTAACGGCGAATTGTAAAATCAGATTAGACACTTGATAAAAAAATACATCAAATCGGAAAAATCGTGTATTATTGGAGTTCCTACACAACCAATATACAAAGGAGATTTTTCGATTTGATGCAAACAAAGCGTAACATAAAAGGAACTCAAAAGAAACCAAGACTTACTGAAATTCAACGTGGAAAGTTAGAGGCTTACCTAGATGAAAGGAATTTGTCGAAAGCTGAGATTGCCCGTAAATTGGGGGTTGTCATGCTACAATCTATAACGAAATCAAGCGTGGAACTACCACTCAAGTGAAGCTAGTAAATGGCAAACGAATCTATACGACAAAGTACTTCGCTGCAACTGGTCAAGCGATTACTGAACGAAATGTAGCTTGTTCTCGTAACCCTTTGAAAGTGAAGCGAGTATTGGCTTTTCTAGAATACGCAGATCAATTAATGAAGGAAAAGGAGTGGTCTCCGGACGCTGTTGTTGGTCGTACACTGCTTGATGGTAAGTTTCGTCGCGAAGAAATGGTTTGCGCAAAAACTCTTTATGCGTATATAGATCTTGGGTTGTTGAAAACTAGAAATTCTGACTTAGTTTCCAAGACATCGCGTAAAACAAAGACAGTACGTAAGGCTAGAAAAAATACAAAATGCTTAGGTGAAAGTATTGAAAAACGTCCACAGCACATTGAAACACGAGAGGAATTTGGTCATTTCGAAATCGATTCAGTGATCGGTAGAAAAGACAAAGAAGATGATGTTTTATTAACACTGATTGAACGGAAAACGCGTCGAGAGTTTATTTTCAAAATGGACGGTAAGGATGCGGATTCTGTGAACTATGCGATTGAAACCATTCTAAAGAATTTTGGGGAGTTAGCACCTAAACTATTCAAATCCATTACAGCAGATAACGGGAGTGAGTTTTCAGAGCTTGCAGAAAAGTTCCAAGAGTTGATGGGGATTTACTTCACACACCCCTACTCATCATGGGAGCGAGGAACAAATGAAAATCACAATAGAATGATTCGTAGATGGGTACCAAAAGGAACGTCCATAGAGGACTACAGTAGATCTTACATCCAATCTGTAGAAAATAAAATGAACCACTTGCCACGACGAATACATGGATTCAAAACGCCGCATGAGATGTTTGAGGAAGAATTAAAGAGATTAGGAGATTCAGCATAAGAAATCTAGAATGTAATAAAAAAGTGTCTAACTTGATATTGCAATTTACGATAAAAATTTAACTATAAAAAAAGAAACTATAAAATAATAGTTTCTTGGCTAATTAAATAAGTTATAGTATTAGTCATAAAAAAACAGCCAGCACATAGCTGACTGTTTCGATTGCCTAGCGACGTCCTACTCTCACAGGGGGAAGCCCCCAACTACCATCGGCGCTAAAGAGCTTAACTTCCGTGTTCGGTATGGGAAC
>NZ_JBIWDH010000071.1:0-3848 GCF_044761885.1 Lysinibacillus sp. NPDC097231
TGCGTTATTCATCTTAATTGAACCGCCGTATACGGATCCGTACGTACGGTGGTGAGAGAGGTCGGGGGTTAGTCACCCCCTCCTACTCGATTGTCCCTTATTTAAGGAGAAATCTGTATATAAGTGAATGAAGAAGAAGTTTGTACACGGATGATTAGGGGCAGAAGATTCAGGACAATGAGGGGGATAACGATGACTATCTATAGAACTCAAAAGAAAGCGAATTATGTGGTGTTGGATAAAGGATTTTTGAATGATAGGCGTTTAAGCTGGAAAGCAAAAGGTTTGCTTGCTTACATGTTGTCATTGCCTGACGATTGGTCATTTTGTCTTGCTGATTTAGCCACTCGCAGCAAATGCGGTCGTGATGCCACTGCGAACATTGTCAAGGAGCTAACAAATGCAGGCTACATTCACAAAGAGCAGGTTAGGGCAAAGGGTGGGAAATTTAGCAAAATGGAATTCGTAGTGTTTGAAACAACACAGCTAGCTAAAAAGTCGCTAACGGACAATTCATTAACGGAGGAACCCCAAACGGAAAATGCATCCCTACTAATGATTAAATCACTTAAGAATGATTTACTAATAAAAAATAAGGATGATTGCAACCTTAGTTCGGCATGTCAATTTTACGAACTAAATGGCTTTGGCTCACTTACGGCTCATGTCTCCAATAAAATCGGTCATTGGATAGATGATCTTTCAGAGGAACTGGTGATCTATGCGATGAAATTAGCAGTGGAAAATAATGTCCTGCGTTGGAATTATGTTGAGAAGATCTTATTAGATTGGCGTAACAAAAAGTTAAAGTGCATTGCGGAAATAGAAGCGGATCGACTTCGATTTCAAGCTCGAAAGCAGCAAACAATTCGATTTCAACCACAGGGGCGACAAGAAATCATTCCTGATTGGTTCCAACAACGTCATGAAGATAGCCATCAACCACAAGCCGAACAAGCGATTGATTTCGAAGCGGAACGTCAAAAAATTTTGGCAACATTAAGGGAAGTGACAGGTCGTGCAAGATGAATTTCTTAAGTTAGGTAGGTTACAGATTAGTTAAAATAAGCGAATCGAATCTCAATCAAACACTGAAAAAATAGTAAAGGTGCACATCTAACTAGAAATATCGGTTTACTATGCATCTACTAATTTTAAGTCGATGTAAATGCTTGCAATGAAACATAAAAGCCAATAATGTTTCCACTAACACGCATTGAACGTCGACTGATAGCAGCTCACAATCTAAACAGAAGAGAGGTGAAAAGATACAATTTTAAGTATTAATGAGAGTTGCTATTGCTATCTCAGTTTACCGTAAGAAACGGTCAAGAATCACGTTATCTCTCTGAGTCTAAAGTTAATCAAAATAATCTCTGAAAGACTCTCAATAATAAATGAAATTTTCCTGAACACCGCACAAAAAATGAATGAATAATAGTTCTACCACTCGATAAAACACTTGAAGAAAGGATGGTGCGAAATGACTTATGATATCGAAACACGATTGATGTCAGGTTTACCGAATCAGGCATTACTGGCCATAAAATATGTTATTGCTCATGAATCAGGAAATGACAAAAATAATGGTCCAAATGCATTAGAAAATGAGATCGTCTTTATGAATCAAAATAAAGCCAATGCTTTCGTATCACACTGGGTAGGCGGTGGGGGTCGCATCGTACAAGTGGCACCCGTCAATAAAGTGCAATACGGTTGTGGCCCTAAAGGCAACCCGTATAGCTATGCACAAGTTGAACTAGCACAGACATCCGACAAAGCTCAATTTAAAAAAGATTACGCAGCATATATTTGGCTATTACGAAAGCTTGCGGTAGAAGCGGGGATTCCTACTGTTTTAGATGGCACTGGGAACGGCATTAAATCACATCGATGGATTTCAGATAATTTGGGAGGCACAAGTCACAAGGACCCTTTTGCTTATTTACAGAGCATGGGAATTTCAGAGAAACAATTTATACAGGATATCCAAAATGGATTAGAGGAGGGATTAACAATGACTCAATATGATGAGCTGAAAAAAGAAATCGATACTTTAAAAGACTTATTAGCAAAAAAAGCTAGCTTACAAACAGACACGGAAGTGGGGACATCCCATAAAGAAGCCTGGAAATGGGCAATTCAAGTTGGCATCATCAAAGGCGATGGAGTAAACATGAATCCTGGTGGTGCTTTAACGCGTGAGCAAATGGTAACAATCCTTAAACGTTTTTATGATAAGTATATTGCCTAGAAGTATAAAACACTAGGGCCGTCAATTAATGATGTAGGGAAAAGTTCGGTTTGGTACCGGACTTTTTCTTTTATTTTTAGGCTCTGTTTAATTTCTTGGGTTCACTTGCGTTTAATTCAGATGAACTTGCGAATAAACGAAACAATGCTAGCAACAAAATTTTTGGGAATATTTGTAGAATGATGATATATAATGAAAGAAACATAAGTAACCTTGTGTTAATAAAAGGACAGGATTACGATAAAAAAGGAGAATAAATTTGAAAAAAATTTTATTCATAGTAAGTTTGTTATTATTGGTTGCGTGTTCAAATGATGAAGTTAAATATGGTGGAGCACCTTTAAAAATTGCTGTAATTGGTGATATTCCTGAATTAATTAACGAAAAAATTCATTTCGAACCAATTTCATTAGATGAATTTAGTGAAGATACATTGCACATTTCAACAAATTTTGATGCTGTTATGATAACACCAGTGATGTTTGAAGAAGCATCAGATGATAGATTTATTAAAGTTTATAAAAATTCTAAAATGCCTATTATTTTTTTTGATTCAACAAAACGTCATTTTCCATTTACAAGAGACGGGCTTACCTATGAAACACCTCATTGGGAGGAATTAAATAATGGTTCTCATACGACAATTTATTTATCTGATAACGATGCAAATAGAGAAGAGGCTTGGTATTTCTATTTAAAAGATGAAAAAGAGTTAGATATCCTTTACAAAGAGATTTTTCAAAAGATTGAAACATTATAAAGGTAAATTTTGATGTATTTGCGACTCGAATACGCTTTTAATTTGAGAAAAACAACAATCAAGTTAAAATGAAGGCAGCATCCAATAATGGATACTGCCTGAAAGAGCAATTATTTTGTTGTAATATTGACTTTCAATGAAGCTTCATCAAACGTAACATTTGCCCCTAATGCTTGGCTTACAAAACGTAAAGGCACCATTGTTGTTCCTTTATAAACTTCTGCTGCATGACTTAGATTAATAGATGAAGTAGTACCATTTGAATTGATATAAGCTACTTTGTTGCCAACGCCAATGTCAATTTTTTTCTTGTCCTTGTTTGCTGTCACTTTTTTTGTTGCATTGTCATATGTAACAGTTGCGCCAAGTGATTCAAAAATAGCCTTCATTGGAACTAACGTTGTTCCATTTTTCATATAAGCACTTGGTGTGTAATTTTGTTTCACATCATTGATATAGACATCTACTGTTGTAAGTACAGGCGCGGGTGCAGGTGCAGGTTTAGCTTTTGTAGTTGATGTATAGTTGCTTTTACTGCTAGAAGTAGATCCAGAGTTGTTGCCACCGTTATGGTAATGATATCCTGAACAAAGACCCTTTGCCTTTGACTTTTCAGAACAGTTGTGGCCGCCATTACTATCCGTACGACCTGAATGTGCATCAGCGATGGTTGTAGGTGCTAAAAATAGTAAAAACATCGCCATTAATAAAACCAATTTCTTCATATTTATCCTCCTATAAGGCTCTTCACCATAACTTGGGGTTGACCATATAAAAATTCAATAAATTTACATTGAAGTATAGAAAAAAAGTGAAAACTCACGTATCGTAATT
>NZ_JBIWDH010000072.1:0-2949 GCF_044761885.1 Lysinibacillus sp. NPDC097231
GGTTAAGTTATTAAGGGCGCACGGCGAATGCCTTGGCACTAGGAGCCGATGAAGGACGGCACTAACACCGATATGCTTCGGGGAGCTGTAAGTGAGCTTTGATCCGGAGATTTCCGAATGGGGGAACCCACTACGTTTAATCGCGTAGTATCTTGACGTGAATACATAGCGTCTTGAAGGCAGACCCAGGGAACTGAAACATCTAAGTACCTGGAGGAAGAGAAAGAAAAATCGATTCCCTGAGTAGCGGCGAGCGAAACGGGAAGAGCCCAAACCAAGAGGCTTGCCTCTTGGGGTTGTAGGACACTCTATACGGAGTTACAAAAGAGCGAGTTAGATGAAGCGACTTGGAAAGGTCCGCCAGAGCAGGTAAAAGCCCTGTAGTCGAAAGTTCGTTCTCTCCTGAGTGGATCCTGAGTACGGCGGAACACGTGAAATTCCGTCGGAATCCGGGAGGACCATCTCCCAAGGCTAAATACTACCTAGTGACCGATAGTGAACCAGTACCGTGAGGGAAAGGTGAAAAGCACCCCGGAAGGGGAGTGAAAGAGATCCTGAAACCGTGTGCCTACAAGTAGTTAGAGCCCGTTAATGGGTGATAGCGTGCCTTTTGTAGAATGAACCGGCGAGTTACGATTACGTGCGAGGTTAAGCTTTAGAAGGCGGAGCCGCAGCGAAAGCGAGTCTGAATAGGGCGAATTAGTACGTGGTCGTAGACCCGAAACCAGGTGATCTACCCATGTCCAGGGTGAAGGTGAGGTAACACTTACTGGAGGCCCGAACCCACGCACGTTGAAAAGTGCGGGGATGAGGTGTGGGTAGCGGAGAAATTCCAATCGAACTTGGAGATAGCTGGTTCTCTCCGAAATAGCTTTAGGGCTAGCCTCGTGATGAGAATACTGGAGGTAGAGCACTGTTTGGACTAGGGGGCCATCCCGGTTTACCGAATTCAGACAAACTCCGAATGCCAGATATTTATACACGGGAGTCAGACTGCGAGTGATAAGATCCGTAGTCAAAAGGGAAACAGCCCAGACCACCAGCTAAGGTCCCAAAGTAATCGTTAAGTGGAAAAGGATGTGGCGTTGCACAGACAACCAGGATGTTGGCTTAGAAGCAGCCATCATTTAAAGAGTGCGTAATAGCTCACTGGTCGAGTGACGCTGCGCCGAAAATGTATCGGGGCTAAACGATTCACCGAAGCTGTGGATTGACATCTACGATGTCAGTGGTAGGAGAGCGTTCTAAGTGCGTTGAAGTCAGATCGGAAGGACTGGTGGAGCGCTTAGAAGTGAGAATGCCGGTATGAGTAGCGAAAGACGGGTGAGAATCCCGTCCACCGTATGACTAAGGTTTCCTGAGGAAGGCTCGTCCGCTCAGGGTTAGTCGGGACCTAAGCCGAGGCCGATAGGCGTAGGCGATGGACAACAGGTTGATATTCCTGTACCACCTCCTCACCGTTTGAGAAATGGGGGGACGCAGTAGGATAGGGTAAGCGCGCCGTTGGTTGTGCGCGTCCAAGCAGTAAGGCGTGTGTGTAGGCAAATCCGCACACTGTAACGTTGAGCTGTGATGGCGAGTCCGAATGGACGAAGTTCCTGATTTCACACTGCCAAGAAAAGCCTCTATCGAGGTGAGAGGTGCCCGTACCGCAAACCGACACAGGTAGTCGAGGAGAGAATCCTAAGGTGTGCGAGAGAACTCTCGTTAAGGAACTCGGCAAAATGACCCCGTAACTTCGGGAGAAGGGGTGCTCTTGAGCGTGCAAGCGCATGAGAGCCGCAGTGAATAGGCCCAGGCGACTGTTTAGCAAAAACACAGGTCTCTGCAAAACCGTAAGGTGACGTATAGGGGCTGACGCCTGCCCGGTGCTGGAAGGTTAAGAGGAGTGGTTAGCGCAAGCGAAGCTGCGAATTGAAGCCCCAGTAAACGGCGGCCGTAACTATAACGGTCCTAAGGTAGCGAAATTCCTTGTCGGGTAAGTTCCGACCCGCACGAAAGGCGTAACGATCTGGGCACTGTCTCAACGAGAGACTCGGTGAAATTATAGTACCTGTGAAGATGCAGGTTACCCGCGACAGGACGGAAAGACCCCGTGGAGCTTTACTGTAGCCTGATATTGAATTTTGGTACAACTTGTACAGGATAGGTAGGAGCCAGAGATCTCGGAGCGCCAGCTTCGAAGGAGGCGTCGGTGGGATACTACCCTGGTTGTATTGAAATTCTAACCCATGCCCCTTAGCGGGGCAGGAGACAGTGTCAGGCGGACAGTTTGACTGGGGCGGTCGCCTCCTAAAAGGTAACGGAGGCGCCCAAAGGTTCCCTCAGAATGGTTGGAAATCATTCGTAGAGTGTAAAGGCACAAGGGAGCTTGACTGCGAGACCTACAAGTCGAGCAGGGTCGAAAGACGGGCTTAGTGATCCGGTGGTTCCGCATGGAAGGGCCATCGCTCAACGGATAAAAGCTACCCCGGGGATAACAGGCTTATCTCCCCCAAGAGTCCACATCGACGGGGAGGTTTGGCACCTCGATGTCGGCTCATCGCATCCTGGGGCTGTAGTCGGTCCCAAGGGTTGGGCTGTTCGCCCATTAAAGCGGTACGCGAGCTGGGTTCAGAACGTCGTGAGACAGTTCGGTCCCTATCCGTCGTGGGCGTAGGAAATTTGAGAGGAGCTGTCCTTAGTACGAGAGGACCGGGATGGACACACCGCTGGTGTACCAGTTGTCTTGCCAAAGGCATCGCTGGGTAGCTATGTGTGGACGGGATAAGTGCTGAAAGCATCTAAGCATGAAGCCCCCCTCAAGATGAGATTTCCCATTACGCAAGTAAGTAAGATCCCTCAAAGACGATGAGGTAGATAGGTTCGAGGTGGAAGTGTGGTGACACATGGAGCTGACGAATACTAATCGATCGAGGACTTAACCAAAATGTTTGAAGCAATCAATGC
>NZ_JBIWDH010000073.1:0-2151 GCF_044761885.1 Lysinibacillus sp. NPDC097231
TTGGCTACCGAAATGATGCCCATCTTTTCCTCCGTTTACGTTTGGAAACAGGTCATTGATTTTGTCATCCCCAGATTTTGGTGATGAGCCAAATACATTTTGATTTACTAATTCTTTACAAATAGCTTTCCCTATACCTGATACCCCGCCAGTAACAATTGCAACCTTTTTCAAATTCATCACCTCTCGTATGAATGCCTATTGGTCTCCTGCAATTGAAGCTGCTCAATGACAGCCGTGTATTCCTCCGCCACAATAGCTGCCCCTTTACTATTTAAATGAATGCCATCTAATGTTAAATGTAACCCTCTTTTTTGGGATAATCGGTTTATTCGCAAAGGATTTTTATAAAACAGAACATCTTTCATGACTCGCATAACATTGGTGTTAAGATAATCGGAACTATTGACATTTTCCAAGTGATTCTCAAATACCTCTTGCATATTTAAAAAGCTAACATTGGCATACTTAGAAGAGATGGACTGAATAATAGAGGAAAGATCCTTTAATTCCACATTTGGAGCATTTTCCATTTCCTCTCCTACTATTGCTGGCGAAACTAAAACAATATGCTTTGCAGAACCTAAAATCATTTCTAAAACATTTAGATAATTAGCTTTAAATTCTAGGTGATTCTTTGTAACTGGCTGTGCTTGCACTTTCAAAAGTTTAGAATAGACGTCATTAACACCAATCCAAAGAAAGATGAGGTCATAATAGGAATCTAGTTTCGATTTCTCTAAGCGGATGTGTAAACTTTTTACTGTCTCACCCGGTTTACCGAGATTATCAAATTCGATATGCTGATGTTTTGTTGTTAAAAGTTTGAAAAAGGAAACTCCTGGTCGACCCTCTGTTAAGCTGTCACCTATACATGCAATTTTCATTTATATCCCACCTTTTTTAATCTCCCTTAAAAATATGGTAATTGCCTGATTAAAGAGTGGTTCTAGTACTGTAAGCTCTTGAGTGTACGTCAGCTGACATAAACCACCCAGCCAAGTGCCTAGTAGAATTGTCCACTCATCAATATTGCCATTAATAAATTCCCCACAATCAATTCCTTCTTGAAGTATTGCGCGATAAGAACTCATCGGTACAATTGTTAAATTGTATAATTGCTGCACTGATTCAGGGCTGGACTTGGGATTTGAAGCTAATTCTTGCCCCGATTTTAGTAAAGGTGTTTGGTAATGATAGAGAACATGTCTGGCCATGCCATATAATTTCTCTTTTGCAGTGGAGTAGGTACATTCTTGTTGGATCCATTTGTTGTGCCAATCTTGCATAGTTTGCTGAGCCAAAAGAACAAAAAGTTTTTCCTTGTTCTCAAAATGGTAATAGATATGTCCTTTGCTGTAGCCTGAAGCGGTTGAAATATCTCCAACTGATGTTTGATTATAGCCTTTTTGAGAAAACAAACTAATCGCATGTTCCATAATTTCAACTTTTGCTTTCTCGCTATCATAGCGTCTTTTGTTCAATGATTTCCTCCTCTTTAAGATTTGAACGGTTGTTCTAATTTGATTATACAATATTTTACTAATTTAATGAATAGCAAAATACTTAGCAATTATGTTGTCACAATTGTCCCACGTTATGGTGATGAAACTAATGGAGGAAATATCCATCAAAGTGATGAATTATAAATTATGCTTCAAAATTAGGAGGGGAATCATATGGGGAGAGTAATAGGGTTTGAATTAAATAGTCAGGAGCCAGAAAAGGCAGCCGAATTTTACACTAAGGTTTTTGGTTGGGAGGCGGCTGCTCCAAATTGGGATTATTGGCCTGTAACAACAGGGGATGATGAAAAAGCTGGGATCAACGGTGGTATTGGAAAGGGACCTCATGATTACCCTTTTGGGACACGTATTCAAATTGAAGTTGATTCAATTGATGAAGCAATTTCAAAAGCTAAACAGAATGGTGCTTACATTGTGCGTGATAAAATGGAGTTTGCTGAGTTTTATCTCGCCTATTTGGTAGATCCAACTGGAATTGGTTTCGGTTTAATTCAACAAAAGTAAAGATATTAAAAAGCCTCTACAATAAGGTAAAGTGTACCCTTTGTAAAGGACATTTTAAAAAAAGCTCTAGGCAACTTGAAGAAGATGATGTCTGTATTGTGCAGGTGTCATCTTTTTTAGG
>NZ_JBIWDH010000074.1:0-2018 GCF_044761885.1 Lysinibacillus sp. NPDC097231
CGATAGAATGACTAAGTCAAACAAGAAAAAGAGAAATCGAATGGCATCGATTTCTCTTTTTTCTTGAATATCAGCTAGTTATGTCCCAGCCTCTTTTGGTATATAGTAACCTTATCTCAGTAGAAGCTCCCAGGCTATAGACAATTGAATAAAGTTAAGCCTAAATATTACAAGCGCATTTACACGGCAATTACGATAAGGCTAATATGGTTAGTCAATTAATACTTCGTTTTCATTTGATAAATCACGTTCAGGTAATTTCAGAACTTCTAAGTATAAAATATGGTGACCATCTAATTCTTTTGCGATAAATTCATGGCCCTGTTCCTTGATGCTATCTCCTTCGACCGCATCAAAGCGCTTTGTCATGAACCAACCACCGATTGTATCAATATCATCATCTTCTATGTCAGTACCTAGCATATCATTAACGTTTTCTAGTAGCATCTTTGCATCTAAAATAAAATGATCTTGTGCAATTTCTTGTACCTCAGGGATCTCATCCTCGTCGAATTCATCTAGAATGTCGCCGACAATTTCCTCGATAATATCTTCAATCGTAACTAGACCTGATGTTCCGCCATATTCATCCATTAAAATGGCCATATGAATGCGTTCACGTTGTATTTTTAATAACAATTCGTTAATTTGCGTTGTTTCCATAACACGAATAATCGGTTGCATATAGTCAATAACTGGTTTATCTCCATTTGCTGGGTCTTTAATGTAAGCGGTTAGTAAGTGCTTCATATTAACCAAACCGATAATATGGTCCTTATCACCATCGATAATTGGATAACGGGTATATTGCTCAACACCCATTAAATCGAAAACTTCTTTAACCGTAAGTTCTTTTTCAATTCCGACGATTTCAGTACGTGGTACCATAATTTCTTTCGCAAGGCGATCTGAAAATTCAAAAATACTGTTAACGTATTCATATTCTGAGTTATTAATTTCTCCACCTTTTAAACTATCCGACAAAATCATTCGTAACTCTTCTTCCGTATGGGCTACTTCTGATTCTGACATCATTTTCAAGCCAAAAAGGCCAGTCAAGCCACGTGCAGATCCGTTCAATAGCTTGATGATCGGATACGTAACATTGTGGAATAAAATTAATGGGCCAGAAAAGTTTAATGTAACAAATTCTGCTTTTTGGATGGCTAATGTTTTTGGCGCCAATTCCCCTATAACTACATGCATAAACGTTACGATTGAGAATGCAAGTATGAATGAAAGGATGGTTGTTAATCTACCGTCCAAATTTAGAAAGTCAAACACTGGACTTAAAATCATGTTAAAAGTAGGCTCACCTAGCCAACCTAAACCGAGTGCAGTAATTGTAATACCTAACTGACATGCAGATAAGTATTCATCTAAATCTGTAACAACACGTTTTGCATTTTTAGCTTTTTTATGCCCTTCTGCAAGCAATTGATCAATGCGTGTAGATCTCACTTTAACGATTGCAAATTCAGTTGCAACGAAAAATCCTGTCATTATTATTAGTAGGGCGAATGTCGCCAACCTTATGGTTATTTCCAATATGTCTCCGTCCAAATAATTCCTTTGTTCCCGCCCGAATGAGGGAAGTAAACAAAGTGTACACCTCCTATGATTTAAAAAATTGTTGGATGATTTAATCATAAAATATTTATGGGCAAAACACAAATATTGACAACGACTTTTTCACTTGATTTGCAATCTGTAATTTGGAAAAGGTGAATATTTTCAAACAGTAAAACATTGAAAATAAAAATTCGTTATGCTAACTTTAAATGGAGCGAAGATAGTTTATTTAAAGAAAGAAGCAATTGCATCTCATATAAAACGACACGTCAAAAATCTCAAGAGAGCTTTACTTGTGGATTTTTTTTAAATGAACTATTTTTAATAGCATCAAAAAAGGAGCCTTCTCTGTATAAAGTGTACCCTTTGTAAAGGACATTTTAAAAAAAGCTCTAGGCAACTTGAAGAAGATGATGTCTGTATTGTGCAGGTGTCATCTTTTTTAG
>NZ_JBIWDH010000075.1:0-1889 GCF_044761885.1 Lysinibacillus sp. NPDC097231
ATCGAGTAGGAGGGGGTGACTAACCCCCGACCTCTCTCACCACCGTACGTACGGATCCGTATACGGCGGTTCAATTAAGATGAATAACGCAAGATTTCATAACGAGCTTGCAGACTTTTGAGCCCTTGGTTACTCCAATAAGAGTTACCAAGGGTTCTGTGTAATATTGGACTTTTTGAAATACGCCAGTAACTCTTGCGAGTATTGCCCCATTCGTAAGCCTTCCAGTCTGGAACTCCTAAGCGAATGAGGTTGCGCACTTTCGTGCGAGGCTTCTTCCAATTCTTCCATAAACACATGCGAAGCCTTCTTCTAATCCATCCATCCAGTGACTCAAATACAGATTTCGTATCCGCTAATGCAAAGTAGCCACACCACCCAATTAAGTATTGATTCAATTGTTGGATTCGGTACTCCATTGGAAATGGCTTCTTTTTAGCTGTTAATTCCCGAATTTTATTCTTCATTCGCTTTATGCTCTCTTTTGCAATTCGGACTTGTGGTTCTTTGCGGGAGGTAAAGCTAAATCCTAGGAATTTACGTTGCCAAGGACGAGCCACTGCGGATTTCTTCTCATTTACTTTCAATCGTAGCGTCTTCTCAATAAAGGTTTTGATACTTGCCATCACTCGTTCTCCTGCTCGTTTTGTTTTCACATAAATATTGCAGTCATCGGCGTAACGAACAAATTTATGACCACGTTTCTCTAATTCTTTGTCTAGTTCATCTAGCACAATGTTTGAGAGAAGTGGACTCAGTGGACCCCCTTGGGGTGTTCCTTCATCTGTATCATAAACGACACCATTTATCATGACACCCGATTGTAAGTATCTATGAATCAGCTTGAGTAAAGGTTTATCAGAAATTTTCTTCGCTAATGTACTCATTAGACGGTCATGGTTTACTTTGTCGAAGAATTTCTCTAAGTCCATATCTACTACCCAGCGGTATCCTTCTTTTATATAGCCTTTGGCTTCTCGGATTGCATCGTGAGCACTTCGTTTTGGTCGAAATCCGTAACTATGATTCGAGAAGTTCAGGTCGTATAGGTTGGATAGCACTTGGGCAATCGCCTGTTGAATGAGTCGGTCTGTCACAGTTGGGATTCCTAATAGTCGCACACCGCCGTCAGGTTTCGGGATTTCGATTCTACGGACTGGTTGTGGTTGGTAGGTTCCCTCAAGAATTTGCTTCTTAATCGTTAGCCAGTTTTCGACTACATGCTGTCGTAGGAATTTTACGGGCATCTCGTCTACTCCGTGGCTCCCTTTATTTCGTTCCACTCGTTTGAGTGCGAGAAGCAGATTCTCCCGTGATAGTATTTGATTCATTAACATCTCGTTCGACTCCTCCGTGAATAGCTTGTCTTCTTATAACAGTTTCTACTGCACCCGCTCAATGTCCCTCATGGGATTCACCATTACTTCCATTAAGTCGATCCTTTTGGATTTTCTGTGTTCATCATAGAAAACTGCATGCCAAGGGCTATTCTCTCCAAATTGTTCGGTCCTTCCCATTCATTCTAGAAGTGAATGGTATTATGACCTCTGCTGACTTCTGATGGTTCAGCTACCTATCGCTAAGTAGGTTACAAAGTGTACTTTGCGTTTCCATCAGATCTCCCCGGGTAAGCGTATGCACTTTCACACCATCTATCCGCCTCATTTACTCGATATGACCTTCGACAGAAAGGACTTTGTGTTGTTATGCACACTCATCCAATCATACCTAGCCTTCTATGAGATTCGTGTTCCTCGGACCGGTGTTTTGCCTCCAGCTTCCTTCAGATTCCGCGTCACCACGGACACCCTTGCTCTTGGCTAACCTCTACTTCTGTCTTCGGGGTTCGGGACTTGCACCCTATAGTTCATACGCATGCCGGGCGCACA
>NZ_JBIWDH010000076.1:0-1765 GCF_044761885.1 Lysinibacillus sp. NPDC097231
AGGAGCATTCCTGTTAGAAGGATTTTCAGGGGCTTGAAAAAGAAAAAGCCCTCTTGTATGATGCATGAGTGTCAACGCCAAATTGACCCATCATCACACAGGAGGACTCCATCTATGCATTCTAATATGAACTATAAAATTAATCAAGTCACTGAAAACACTTTAGTCATCGGAATCGATATCGCTAAGAGAAAACATTATGCTTGTGCCATCGATGAACGAGGACGCGTGCTCCATAAATCATTTCCTTTCTCTCAATCTAGAGAAGGTTTTGACGCTTTCTATGAAAAGGTACTCACTTTACGTGCTATACATGAAAAAAGCGAAATTCTTGTGGGATTTGAACCCACTGGGCACTATTGGATGAATCTCGCAGCTTATCTTAGTGCACATGGGATTCCATTTGTCATGGTAAATCCTCATCATGTCAATCGTTCAAAGGAATTGGATGACAATCTTCAAACGAAAAATGATCAAAAGGATGCCCTTGTCATTGCGCGCTTACTGCGTGATGGGCGTTTCAGCTATCCGCGTATTCTAGAAGGCGTAGAAGCTGAATTACGCAATGGTGCAACGTTACGGTCCAAAATCCAAGAAGATCTGAATGCCTTACAAAACCGTATCATTCGCTGGATTGATCGTTTCTTTCCGGAATTTATGACGGTGTTTAAAGACTTCGGAAAAATGGCTTATGCGGCGCTTGAAATGACACCACTACCAAGCGATATTCAAGGGAAGACACCCGAGGAACTATTATTTTTATATCGCCAAGTTAAGGGAATGAAATCGCCTCAGCTACCAAAAGCGAAACAATTAGTTGAGGTATCACAGCACTCTATTGGACTGACAGAAGGGCTCATGATGGCACGAATAGAAATTGCCACACTTCTCACACAGTACAAATTGAAGCAAAGCCAATTAGACACTTTAACAGAACAGTTAACCGAACTAGCAAAAGAAATGACGGACTATGAATACTTAAATTCTGTCCCAGGCATCAGCAACGCAACGATTGTCGAGCTACTTTCAGAAGTCGGTTCACTCACACAATATGACCATCCACGCCAATTAATTAAACTAGCGGGACTCACATTACGTGAAAACTCTTCTGGACAACACAAAGGACAAAAACGGATATCCAAGCGAGGAAGAAGGAAATTACGGGCTCTGTTATTTCGAGTCATGATGCCGTTACTTCGTCACAACGAAGCATTTAAGAAGTTACATGAATATTACACCACACGCACCGCCAATCCCCTTCGAAAGAAGCAATCAATTGTCGTGCTCTGTGGAAAGTTACTGAAGATTTTACACACCTTATGCAAGAAGAGAGTGTATTTTGATGTAAGTCACATGATGAAAGACCTGAATGGTCTCATAAAGGCAGCCTAGCAACATCAAAGCTCGACCTACAACAAAAGGATGACACGGAGAAGCCGGCATTATTTATTCCATCCGACTAAGAGTCCCTATAGGAGCATCGCCAGCCTCTGCCTTATGAATAGACCGAACGAAGGAATGTTTGCGCAAGGACGCCAAGAGACATGGGAGGGTACGTCATCATAAGCATCGCGGAGATCCATTAGTGCATCAAATAGTGGAATATAAAGTTAATTTTAACCAATTAGCTTTAGCGAAGCGTACTCATCAAATGTCGAATAATTGAAGAACTAGAAAAGACTATGTAAAAACTGTGATAAAAAAATTTTTTATCACTCTTAAAAACGGGTCAAACCGTTGATATATCAACATTTATAGAGGGAGG
>NZ_JBIWDH010000077.1:0-1468 GCF_044761885.1 Lysinibacillus sp. NPDC097231
TAAAATGTACCCTATAAGATAGACACTTAAAAAAAGTCTCTCTTACAGGGTACTTTTATTTATAATGAACATAACAACTAGATGGAGCAGAACTTATGTCAAAGAAACTATTTACCGATCAAGAACAAAAATTACTCAAGAAACATCCTTATGTAAAGGCTGTTAGTGAGAAAGGGATCACTTACACAGATGAATTTAGAGCAATTGCCATTGCAGAATATGAAAAAGGAAAATGTTCGCGTGAAATCTTTGAAGATGCAGGATTTGATATCGACCTGGTAGGGATTCATCGAGTAAAATCAGCTTTGAAACGTTGGCGAGCAGCTTATAAAGAAAAAGGTGTCTCAGGGCTTGAAGATACACGCAAATATCATTCTGGACGTCCACTAGAACGCGAATTAAGTCTAGCAGAAAAGAATGCTAGATTAGAAGCACAAATCGCCCTTCTACGTGCAGAAAATGAACTCCTAAAAAAGATAGAATTAGCAGAAAGAGTGTTGAGAAAGAAAAAGCAAAATTAACAGCGGAACAAAAATTTCAACTGATCTACACTGTTATCCAAAAATATAAATTAAAGCGAATGGTACGTTATCTTTGCCAGTTAGTTGGTGTTTCTCGTTCAGGCTACTATCGCTACTTTACACAAGAGGCAGAATTGAAAAGACAAACACGCCATCAAGCAGATGAAAGAGTCAAAGAAATCATTTTAAAAGCTTTTCATTTCCGTCGACGTCCTAAAGGAGCCCGTCAAATTAAAATGACGCTAGAACAGCAGTATCAAATCACCTATAACTTAAAGCGTATTCGTCGTATTATGAAGAAGTTTCAAATCGTTTGCCCCATTCGAAAAGCCAATCCATATCGACGAATGGCTAAAGCAACAAAGGAACATCGGACATTACCGAACTTGCTAAACCGCCAATTTAAGCAAGGAATCGCTGGAAAAGTATTATTAACAGACATCACCTATTTGAGTTATGGAAAAGGTAAACGTGCCTATTTATCCACAATTAAAGATGGGGAAACCAATGAAATTTTGGCCTATGAAGTATCTGATAAAATAACACTAGATATTGCCCTGAATACACTAAGGAATTTGAAGAAGAATGGTATCAAGCTAGCAGAAGGTGCATTCATCCACTCGGATCAGGGGTTCCACTATACCAACCCCCATTTCCAAAAGCTTGTGAAGACAATGGGATTAGGTCAATCAATGTCCCGTCGTGGGAACTGTTGGGATAACGCTCCTCAAGAGTCGTTCTTTGGGCATTTTAAAGATGAAACAGATTTAAAATCATGCGAAACACTAGAAGATGTTAGACGAGAAATAAAAAGTTATATGACTTATTACAATCATTATCGAGGGCAGTGGAACCTAAAAAAGATGACACCTGCACAATACAGACATCATCTTCTTCAAGTTGCCTAGAGCTTTTTTTAAAATGTCCTTTACAAAGGGTACACTTTA
>NZ_JBIWDH010000078.1:0-1405 GCF_044761885.1 Lysinibacillus sp. NPDC097231
CACTAGCGTCGCATTAAAATAATTCAACACCTTATATAAAACTGAATTTTCTGCAATATTATTTAAGCACAAAAAAAGCCTTTATAATGGTTGGGCGGTAGGTAACCATCCAAATCCAAAATAAAGGACATTCGCATGGATAAGTTTACATCAAAAACATCATTTGAACAATGGTTTTCACCGATTTCCTCGTCAAAACTTGAGGAATTAGTGGAAGCCTATCAATTAAATTACTATACAAAAAAGCTTTACATGACTTCTTTTTTGAAACTGTTCGTATTTGCGCAGTTAAATGAAACCGAAAGTCTACGCGCTGTGAGTGATACACTGTTCTCCGGTGACCTACAAAAAGCGACGGAGTTAGAGTCGATTAGCTTTTCACAGTTAGGACGTCGATTAGGTCAGGTACCAACACTTGTTTTCCAAGAGCTCTTTCTCGATTTAGTCGCTCAAATTCATGAGAAAACGTATTTTGAAAAGCGGCGAAAACTGACGACACCGTTAAAAATCATTGATTCGAGCACACTGCCATTGAATTTGAATCATCACAAATGGGCTGAATTTCGTAAAACCAAGTCAGGAATCAAGCTTCACTTACGTTTGGTTTTCTTAGAAAAAGGCTGCTCGTATCCAGACAAAGCGGTGCTGACAAACGCGGAAGAACATGATCGCGGTCAACTAGAGGTACTAGTAGACGACAAAGAATGCATGTATGTGTTTGACCGTGGTTACTTGGATTATGAGCGATTTGACCGCATGACCGATGAAGGCTATTTCTTTGTGTCACGTTTACGAAAAAACGCCGTCATCCGTGTGCTAGAGCCGATCAAAGTACCTAAAGATTCAAGTGTCTTATCGGATGACATGATACTTATTGGCACGACACAAAATCGAGCTGAGAATACATTTCGCCTCATTAAAGTACTCGATTCGAAGGGCAATGAGCTGCACCTAATCACGAACCGCTTTGATTTAAGTGCCGATGAAATCGCTGAACTGTACAAATCGCGCTGGGCAATCGAGCTATTTTTCAAATGGATGAAGCAGCATTTGAACATCAAAAAATTTTACGGGCAAAGCGAACAAGCTGTGCACAATCAAGTGTACATCGCGATGATTGTCTACTGCTTACATGTACTCGCTCAGTTGAACACAAACAGCTCACGTTCTTATTTACAAATGAGTCGCTGGCTAAAAGCAGACCCTTGGAAATCCGCCCATCTGTGGATTCGAAAAATCGAAGGAAAAGCCATTCCATAAAGGTTTTCGCGTTTCTATTTCCCTCGTCAAAGGTTATAGTAAAAAAATGGATGTCAATCACCGTTGTTTGTGTGTTTTCTTTTTTCTTCTTAAACAAAAAAGTGAGAAAACAGAAAATTCAATCAAAATTTATGCGACGGTAGTG
>NZ_JBIWDH010000079.1:0-1326 GCF_044761885.1 Lysinibacillus sp. NPDC097231
GGAATGGCGAATTAGAGTGAAAGAAAGCCTGATGTTTCATTGGGACATAAATCATTCAACGACTGTATAATTTTGGTTAATCAACACGTGTGATAATATACCTTATTTTCCTGAAGTATACCTTATTACTTTATTAGTGTACTGCTAACCGTGCATATATCAGTAAAAACATTAAAAACTTAGTAAAATAATTCATCGCCAAAATATACTTATCTTTACGACCTTGAATTTGCTGATTCATTTTAAAATCATCAATTTTTATTCAACTCTTTATAAACAAAAAACCCTCAATAGGCTCTCATTTATCGATTCACCCATTGAGGATTAAAAATCTTATTAATTTTTAGTGTAGTCACTTTTTGTCCCTTTGAAATTTATTTCAAATCTCAAACCCTTGATACGACTATTCTTGCATAGTTGCCTCTAACGCTACAACCATCATGTTGTTGAAGTATCCGTGCTATCACGATAAATCATGATTGGTCAAAAGCTTGATATAACAGTATTGTATTGTCTGTAAACTTTCATTGAGAGTCATAAATAATCATGAATTATCTTTAAAAATCACGATTTGGTCGGTTTTTTGGTCGGTTTAGTCGGTCGATTTTTTATCAATTAAACCACCCATCTCGGAGTGATCTTTTCTTATCTCCGCACAATAACAGTTTTATTAACAGTTGTGGATGGCAATCGATCCACATTTAGCTTTTGGTCCGATTCTTGGACCGTAAGAAAATTATCATAGTCATTTGCTCTTGTTCTTTCATGTCTTATATCCCCCTCTCTACATAGAGTGTCTTAGAGTTGTTTAAATACATTATATGACCTTATATGAATTGAAAGTAAATCTATATTTTGTCTATCAACTTGAGAATTATTGAAGTGACTTAAAGTCTTATAAATCAAGGGATACATATTTATAATTATCATAAACCCATTGTTCTTTAATAATATTACCGTAGCTTTGGTTTGGCGATTAAGCCTTTTACATACGCAACTCAATGATTTTTAATTAATCATTAACATATATCTATCCATGGAATATATATTAATTCATTCATAGATTTGTTATTTATAGTTTTCAAAATAATTCCCTTTTTCAAAAATTACTTTTGAACTTAGGGCAGTCCATTCCTCTGGGGTTACATTTGGGTGCAAATCAAGATAGGATTTAACCATGGGTTTTCACTACGACAAATCGAACTCAAAACAAAAAACACCCTTAAACTATTGTAAAGTGTACCCTTTGTAAAGGACATTTTAAAAAAAGCTCTAGGCAACTTGAAGAAGATGATGTCTGTATTGTGCAGGTGTCATCTTTTTTAG
>NZ_JBIWDH010000080.1:0-1277 GCF_044761885.1 Lysinibacillus sp. NPDC097231
CAATAAATTTACATTGA
This sequence comes from Lysinibacillus sp. NPDC097231, assembly GCF_044761885.1. Taxonomy (NCBI): domain Bacteria; kingdom Bacillati; phylum Bacillota; class Bacilli; order Caryophanales; family Bacillaceae; genus Lysinibacillus; species Lysinibacillus sp. NPDC097231. The sequence goes on from NZ_JBIWDH010000080.1 coordinate 18, forward strand.
AGTATAGAAAAAAAGTGAAAACTCACGTATCGTAATTGTTGCTGAGACAAACCACGAGAGGAGTTTTCACTTTGTGCTCTAAGTTTATCAAATTAATTCTACCGTTGCCATCCTTTTTTGAAATCGCTCTGCCATCTGAGGAGGAGCCAAATATTTTTCACGTGGACATTGCGCCACAATCAATAGCTTGTCCAAATTGCCAAGGTCGGACTGTTTGTCATGATCGTGCCCTACGCCGTTTTCGGCATGGCTATGCCTGGCATATTGGCGTGCTTTGGATTGAATTATTTGTGCCTCGCCAACGCTGTAAAAATTGTGGATTTACGTTCACATTTGACTATGGATTAGGGCTTGTTCATTCCTCGACGGAATCGTTTCGTCGTGAAATTACGAAGCGTTGTCATGGTCGATCAATTGCGGATGTCGCACGTGACTATGCACTTCCGTATACAACGGTTGAACGCTGGTTTTACACGTATGCACCCGAACAATTAGTCGAAGAAAGTGCGAAACATATTTGTGTCGATGAATTCGCTTTACGCAAAGGGCACAACTATGCGACGAGTGTCTTAAACGCTGAAACAGGGCGCATTTTGGCGATTGTTCCTCATCGAGATCAAGACGCAATTGAATCGGTTTTAAAGAAAGTGGTAGGGTCGATTCAAACCGTGGTCAGTGATTTCGCAGCGGCCATGGCAGGTGCGATTCAAGCCGTTTACCCAACAGCTATTCATGTATTGGACCGCTTTCATTTGATTCAATTTTTCACCGATGCCCAGCAGCGCAGACGACGTTACTTAGATGAAGCAAAAAAGCAACACAAATCCCGATTTATCGACCGCTGTTTAGCGCGAAAGCCGGAAGAGTTAACAGAGGAAGAACGTGGTTTTGTGCGTGAATGGCTACGGGAAGATTTTCATACAAAGCATATCTATCAAGCATTGAATCACATGCGTTATGTGTTTAAAGCTACAACGGATACACAAGCAACAAAGCGCTTAAAAGACTGGCTCGAACGCTATCAATTTCACACAAGTGGTGTAGTTTCAAAGATAGCTAAAACCGTGATTGTTCGTGAGAAAGCCATGGTCGATACCATATACTCACCTTTCTCAAACGGCATTATGGAAGGCACAAATAATAAAATTAAGCTCATCAAAAGACGTGGTTTTGGCTACCGAAATGATGCCCATCTTTTCCTCCGTTTACGTTTGGAAACAGGTCATTGATTTTGTCATCCCCAGATTTTGGTGATGAGCC
>NZ_JBIWDH010000081.1:0-1037 GCF_044761885.1 Lysinibacillus sp. NPDC097231
GGTTCATCACCGTAACTTGGGGTTGACCTAATAATAATTCAAAAATTTTACATTTAAAGGTAGAATAAAAGCGAAAACTCACGTATCGTAATTGTTGCTTAGACAAACCACGAGAGGAGTTTTCGCTTTGTACTCCAAGTTTATCAAATTGCTGCTACCGTTACCATCTTTTTTTGACATTGCTCTACCATCTGATGAGGAGCCAAATGTTTTTCCTGTCACCGTTCAACCACAAGAAATTACTTGCCCCATTTGCCAAGGTGCTACGGTTTGTCATGACCGTTCACTACGCCGTTTTCGTCATGGGTATGCTTGGCATATTGGCGTGCTTTGGATTGAATTATTTGTACCACGTCAGCGTTGTAAAGTGTGTGATTTTACGTTTACTTTTGATTATGCATTAGGGCTTGTCCGTTCATCAACGGCGTTATTTCGTCGTGAAATCACGAACCGTTGTCAAGGTCGCTCGATCGCTGATGTGGCACAAGAATATGAGCTGCCCTATACAACCGTTGAACGTTGGTTTTACATGTATGCCTCTGAACAATTAGTCGAAGAAACAGCCAAACATATTTGTGTGGATGAGTTCGCTTTACGCAAAGGACATCACTATGCGACGAGTGTGTTAAATGCTGAAACAGGACGGATTTTGGCCATTGTTCCACATCGAGATCAAGAAGCGATTGAAGCCGTTTTAAAGAAAGTGACAGGCAAAATTCGAACAGTCATTAGTGATTTTGCCCCTGCCATGGTAAGTGCCATTCAAGCCGTGTATCCAGCTGCGATTCATGTGCTCGATCGTTTTCATTTGATTCAGTTTTTCACGGACGCTCAACAACGGAGACGACGCTTTTTAGGGGAAGCGAAAAAACATCATAAAGCGCGTTTTATTGACCGTTGTTTAGCCCGAAAACCAGAACAGTTAACGGTAGAAGAACGTGGTTTTGTGAAGGAATGGCAGCAGGAAGATCTCCACACAAAGCACATTTATCAAGCACTGAATCACATGCGTTACGTGTTAAAAGCGACGACATGCA